>CAZZAQ010000290.1:0-6355 GCA_964652165.1 uncultured Bifidobacterium sp. | reverse complement strand
TGGATCCAGGGTCTGTAAACAAGTTAGCGCTTATGGGGCGTTGCCCCAGGCTGGTATGAACCGGGCCTTTGGCCCACTGGGGCGATGCCCCATGCTGGGTCGGTTGTCTTCAACGAACGTCGGATTTGCTTGCCGCTCCTCTTGAGCAGCCCGTAGTATCCCCCTGCTGATTCGAGCCGATACAGGCTTTTTGCGCGCGTAGCTCAACTGGATAGAGTGACGGCCTCCGGAGCCGTAGGTTGTGGGTTCAACTCCCGCCGCGCGCACCATCTTTTTGTCCCAATCAGAACTTCACCGATTCGCGCTGGCGCCGGGTGAAGCGGCATCGGTGGGTGTAACCGACGCTCCGGGCCAGGGCCACGGCATCGGCCAGGTTCAGGCCGACTTCGCCGGGAGCGTGGGCGTCGGAACCGAAGGTGATCGGGACATCGGCCTCGCGGGCCATGCGCACGATTTGGGGGCTGGGGTAAATCTCCTTGCAATCCTTGCGCAGGCCGGCGGTGTTGAGTTCCATCGCCACACCGGCTTTTCGCGCCGCTTCGAGGAAGCGGGCAAACAGCGGCGTACAATCTTCTTTGGGGTAGAAGCAAAATTTCTTGCACAGGTCGGCGTGGGCGATGAAGTCGAACAATCCGGATTCCGCGGCCATCGTCAGGCGCTGAAAGTAGGCGCTCCAGACCTCGAACGGATCGCGGGACTTCCATTCGGAGAGGCGCTTTGGGTTGTCGAGATCCCACGAATCGGAGACGTAATGAACCGCGCCGATGAGGTAATCCCACGGGTGCCGGGCAATGAGTTGGCGTATCCATTCTTCCTGGCCGGGGATGAAGTCCATTTCGAGCGCCAGCTTGATCGTGAGGCCGGGATGAGCCCGTCGGGCTTGCTGCACGTTCTCAACGTAGGTGTCGAGGTCGGCCTGGAGCATGTGCCAGTCGTCCCAATCGTCGCGCGGCATTGGATTGTGTTCGGAGAAGCCGATCTCGGTGAGGCCGAGGCGGACGGCCTGCGCGGCTAGTTCCGTGGGATCGCCGACGGCGTGGCGGCACAGGCGGGTGTGCATGTGATAATCGGCGGGCAGCGACATTAGCGCAGGTTAGTTCGATTGGCGGCCGGGCAGCAAGGGAATTGGCCAAACCCAAATCCACGGGTAATTTCGAAAAGCAGGACTCAACCACGAATGGACACGAATGTGGACCTGCCGATGGAAGACACGGATTGCACGGATTGGCACGGATTCATTCGGTGAGAATCCGTGAAATCCGTGTCCTTCCCATTCGTGTTAATTCGTGTCGATTCGTGGTTGAAAAGAATTGCGTGGGACCAGAGTCTGGCGAAGCTCCTTGCCTTGGCCTGCGACGGACTGCCACTCTGCGCGGCGACACCCCAGCATGGCCGACTTGCCCAAACAGTTTGTCCGCGATCCACGGTACGAACGTTGGCGGTGGCAGATCTTCGCCGTGACGTGGCTGGCGTACGCGGGCTTTTACCTCACTCGAAAATCGTTCTCCGTCGCCAAGATCGAGCTGGCGAAGCCGGACGTGATGGGCTTGAGCAAGGGAGACATGTCATGGATGGATGGGGTCAACTCCTTCGCCTACGCGGCAGGCCAGTTTGCCTGGGGCATGATGGGCGACAAATTCGGCACGCGCGCCGTCGTCCTGGTCGGCATGCTCCTGTCGGTGATCGTGGCGGCGCTGGCGGGCGCGTCGCACGTGGCGCCGGCGCTGGGCGCATGCCTGGCGGTGCAGGGCCTCGCCCAAGCCAGCGGATGGGCGCCGCTGGCAAAAAACATGGGCGAGTTTTTTTCGCGGCGCGAACGTGGACGCGTGATGGGCTGGTGGTGCACGAACTACGCGTTCGGCGGATTCATCGCGACCGTGCTGGCGAGCCAGGCCGTGAAGTGGGGCGGAACCTGGCGTTACGCATTTTGGGTGCCCGCAGTCGCGTTGGTTTTGATCGGGGTGCTGTTCGTTTTCTTCCAGCGGAACCGGCCGGAAGACGCTGGGTTGCCGTCCATCGAACAGTATCACGGTGAACCCGAGGCAGTCGTGGCCGCGGAGGCGTCGCCAACACAGGAACCCGAAGGTTCGTGGAAGATCGTTGGAGCGGTATTGCGGAACCGGATGGTCTTGCTGCTGGCGGCAGTCTACTTCCTGGTCAAACCCACGCGCTATCTCATCCTCTATTGGTCGCCGGTTTACGTGAACGAACGGCTCGGCACCGGCACGGCCGAATCGGGGCTGCTCGGCAGCATGTTCGACCTCGCGGGGCCAGTCGGCACGCTGGCAGGCGGCTATCTGTCGGACCGGATGTTCCAGTCCAGGCGCATGCCCGTCGGAGTCATCGCGCTGCTGAGTCTGGCGATTCTGATGATGGGGTTTCAGTACTTGCCGCTCACGAAAGCAGCCATTGGCGCCGGCTTATTCGCGGCCGGGTTTCTCGTGTTCATTCCTGACTCGCTGCTCTCCGGGACCGCGGCCATTGATTTCGGAACCAAGAAAGGAGCCTCGACGGCCAGCGGCATGGTCAATGGCTGTGGATCCATCGGCCAGATTATTGGCGTCACGCTTCCCGGATGGGTTGGGCGGTTCCTCGCTGAAGGACGAGAAATCTGGAATCCTATTTTTTTCGGACTCGGCCTGGCGCTTGCCCTGGCCGGGCTGTTGCTGGTGCCGAAGTGGAACGCGCTACCAGCGGAGTCGAAAACTCCGCCGGCGAAGTGAACTGGGCGATGCCGCATGCGATCTGGGCCGCACCCCGCACCAGGGCGCATCGCACTTTCTGGGACGCCCCGACGGGGCGAAATAATCCAGCCCAAGGCATCGCCCTGGGAATCGACGTTCCCACCCGATCAAGCCCTGAAAGGGCGCAACAAAAACCTTGGCCGATCCCGATGGCTGCCTTGAATGATTTCGCCCTTTCAGGGCTGACAAAACCAGGGGGATGCGGCATCCCAGGGCGTTGCCCTGGGCTGCATTATTGCAGCCTTTCAGGCTAAACGGCGCGCAACCCCACGAATTGACGTTGCTATTTGAGCTTGCGACAGAACGAGACGCGCCCTCCGCCCCATGTCCCCGAAACAGGGCATTGTCAAGGCAACGCCGCTGGCTAAACTCTCCTTCGACACGCAATGCAGACCGGCCTCAAATCCCTCATCGCCCGCTGCCAGCCTGGCTGGTCGCTGCCGGCGGATTTCTACAACGACGATGCCGTTTATCGGCTCGACCTGGAGCGTGTCTGGCGGCGCGGCTGGCTTTTCGCAGGACACGCGTGCGAAGTTCCACATCCCGGTGATTACTTCACCCTCGAAGTGGACACGGACTCCGTCATCGTCCTGCGCGGCGACGACGGCGCGATTCACGGCCTGCACAACGTCTGCCGCCATCGCGGCTCGATGATTTGCACCGAACGCTCCGGCCATGTCCGGCGCCTTGTGTGCCCGTACCATCAGTGGACTTACGCGCTCGATGGCGAACTGCTGGCCTGTCGCGGAATGCAGGAAGAGTTGGACAAATCGCAGTTCGCGCTGCACCGCGTCCACGCGCGCGAGGTCGAGGGATTGATTTTCATCTCGCTGGCGAAGGAGCCGGCGCCGTTCGATCCGGTCCAGGAAACGCTGGCGCCGATGCTCAAGCCGCAAGGCTTTCGCCGCGCGAAGGTCGCCCACGCGGTGGATTACCTCGTGCAGGCGAATTGGAAGCTCGTCTGGGAAAACAACCGCGAATGTTACCATTGCAACGCCAATCATCCGGAATACATCCAAGCCAACTTCGATCACTACAACGCCGACGACACTCCGCCGCGCGTCCGCGAGGAGATGTGCGCCGTCGTTGCCCGCAGCGAACAGAAATGGGCGGCCGCCGGCCTTGCGCCCACGCACAAACAGTCGGGCATGACCCGCTTCCCCGACGCCGAGCGCAACATCTGGTTTTCCGCCAACCGCACGCCCCTGATTGAGGGCTGGGTGAGCGAATCGCTGGATGGCCGGCAGGTCGCGCCGCTGATGGGCGATTACACGGACGCGGACGTCGGCACGCTGCGAATGCGCACCCTGCCGAACTTCTGGAACCATTCCAGTTGCGACCACGGGGTCAGCACGCGGCTGCTGCCCGCCGGCCCGCAACGCACGGCCATCCGCGTCTGGTGGCTCGTGGACGAGACGGCCGTGGAAGGGCGCGATTACGATTTGGCGAAGCTGATGCCGTTCTGGCAACGGACCTCGGAGCAGGACTGGCAGATTTGTGAACGCCAGCAGCGCGGTGTGAACTCGAGCGCCTACACGCCCGGGCCGTACTCGACGTTCAAGGAATACAACGTGGAGAGTTTTGTGCGGTGGTATTTGAGGGGCGTGAAACGTGATGGGTGATGCGTAGTGCGTGATGCGTGAAACGTGAAACGTAAAACGTAAATCAGGGTCTTCGCCCTCGAATCAATCCACGCGCTCTGGAATCATGCGCCCTTAACCACTTGCGTTCTTTGCATGATCCCCAACGCCGAAATTATCATCATCGGGGGCGGCGCCGTCGGCTGCGGGGTGGCGTACGCGCTGGCCAGGGCGGGAAAGACCGACGTGCTGCTGCTGGAGCGCGGGGCGGACGTCGGCCAGGCGACGACCTCGCAAGGCGCCGGCTTGTGCGGGCAGCCGCGCGACTCCGTCGAGCGCATCAAGCTGGCGATGCACTCGGTGGCGACGTTTCGCGAGCTGCAAAAAGACTCGGACGTGAAGCCCGATTGGCGCGAGGTCGGTTCGTTGCGCATCGCGTTGAGCGGGCGGCGAGCAGAGGAGTTTCGCCGGCTCAAGCAGACGGCGGATGCCGCTGGCCTCGAGACGGCGCTAATCGACCCAAAGGAAGCAAAGCGCCGGTGGCCGTTGATGGATTTCACCAGCGCCACCGCCATCCTCTGGTGCCCCAGCGACGGGTACATGACGCCGGGTTGCGTCGTGAAAGCTTACGAGCACCAGTGCCGCAAACTCGGAGTGCGCTTCGCGACTTCGACCCGCGTCGAGGAAATCCTGCTCAAGGACGGCCGCGTTTCTGGAGTCAGGACCAGCCAAGGCGCGGCCGAGTGCCGATTCGTCATCAATGCCGCCGGCGCGCATGCCTATCACGTCGCCAAGCTGGCCGGGCTTGAACTACCCATCGTGCCCGTGCGCCACGAATACTTTGTGACGGTCCCGATGGCGGGTCTTACGCCGGAACTGCCTTGCTTCCGCGTGCCCGAGCTGACGCTCTACGGTCGAGTTCGCGATCAAGGTCTGCTGCTCGGCGGGTGGGAACCGAATTCGCTTCACACGGACCCGCGGGCTTACACCGTCGCCGGCGCGCCGCCCGAAATCACGCCCGACTGGAAAGTGCTCAACCGTTTCGAGGAAAGCATCGCGAAGCTTTTTCCCACGGCCAAAGGGGCGGAGAAGCAACGCGTCGGCAAGGGCTGGCCCACGTTCACGCCGGATGGCCGCTTCATCATCGGCGAGAGTTGTCGTGTGCCGGGATTCGTCATGGCCGGCGGCTGCAACGCGCACGGGATTTCCGGCTCGGGCGGCATCGGCAAGCTGCTCGTCGAATCGCTGCTCGACCCCAAGCCATCCGCCTACGTGAAGAGCCTGAGCCCGGATCGCTTCACCGAAACAAGCTGGACCTGGGACGCAGCCCGCGCGCAGGCCGCTCGAGTTTATGAGACTTACTATGGCGTGTAGCGGCGGCGACCGATGACTGCCCTCCCCACCGAAACCAAGGTCGTCATCGTCGGCGGCGGCATCGCGGGCGCCAGCGTCGCGTACCATCTGACGAAGCTCGGCTGCAGGGACGTCGTGCTGCTGGAACAAAACAAACTGGGCGGCGGCACGACGTGGCACGCCGCCGGCATGGTCGGGCGATTGCGCACGACCAACAGCATGACGAGAATAAACCAGGCCAGCGCCAAACTCTACGCCGGTTTGGAGAAGGAGACCGGCCATTCCGTCGGCTGGAAACAGGTCGGGAGCGTCATCGTCGGGAAGTCGCCGGAGCGAATGACAAGTCGTCGATCGAGGCGCTACGGCTTGCGCAGGCGATAAAACTTGCTGGGCCCTTGCGGAGAGATGATGACCGAATTGTTGTCCACGCCCAGCACCTCGCCCCACACCGCTCCAGGCCCGAGCGTCGTGGAACATTCGAGGGTGTAACCGGTGAAGACCGATCCCCAGAAGATCCTCAAATCGCCGAATGATTCCACGCTGATGCGCAACCGCGGGTTCGACGGCAGCAGGTCCACGCTCTTTCCGATGAAGGCGTTGGCGTAGACGCAGGTCAGCTCCTCGGTTGGCAGCGCGCGGACCCAGATGGCGTAATCATCGATATCCCCGGTGCCGGCG
>CAZZAQ010000289.1:0-6357 GCA_964652165.1 uncultured Bifidobacterium sp. | reverse complement strand
CTGATTCAATTTGAGCCGATGCCCAGCGAGGGCACCGAACACCGCAAGCTGGCCGCCATCATGTTCACGGACATGGTGGGCTACTGCGCGCTGGCCCAGCGCAATGAAGCGCTGGCGCTGGAAGTGCTGGAGGAACATCGGCGCGTCGTGCGCTCCGTTCTCCCGAAGCACGGCGGGCGCGAGGTCAAGACCACGGGGGATGGCTTTCTCATCGAGTTCCCAAGCGCCCTGGCGGCAGTGCAATGCGCGATTGATGTGCAGGCGGCGTTGCACACGCGGAACCTCGCGCAAACCGAGGATCGCCAGGCACGCGTCCGCATTGGCATCCATGTGGGCGACGTGGTCGCGTGTGACGGCGACGTGCATGGCGACGGGGTGAATCTGGCCGCGCGCATCGAGCCGTTGGCGGAGCCAGGCGGCATTTGTTTGTCGCGGCCGGTGCACGACCAGGTTGCGAACAAGGTGGAGGCGTCCCTGGCACGGCTGGGCCGGGCGGAGTTGAAGAACATTGACGTGCCGATGGAGGTTTATCGCGTGGTGTTGCCATGGCAGCGCGCGACCTCAACGCGTGCGGTTTCAGGCCGGATCGGGCCGCCGCGGCAGGCACTGCCTTGGGCGATCGCCACCCTCGCCCTCGCCTTCGGCACGCTGACTCTGATCGTGGCGCGGCGCGATTTCACCGCGTCGCGCGCGGGTGAGCGCAACGCGACTCCGTTGCGCAAGTTGGAACTCACCCTCCCGCCGCCCGCCAGGAAAGGCACCGATCAAGGTGTGTTCGCCCTGGTCATTTCACCCGACGGTCGCAAGCTCGCCTACGCCAACGCGGACGGCCTGTGGCTGCGCTGGCTGGACCGGGTGGCCGCGCCGGTGTTGCTGACAGCCGCCGAGAACGTGCACAGCATCTTCTGGTCGCCACAAAGCGCCGACGTGGCCTACTCCGAGGGCGATGAGAAGCTCTACCGCATCCCGGCGGCCGGCGGCCGGCCCACGCTGATCTGTTCGGTGATGAAGGAGCAGTGGCTGGGAGATGGGGGCGCGTGGTTTCCGGATGATCAGATCATCTTTGCCGCCGGTGACCTCGGCGCTTACACGGTGTCCGCCAAAGGAGGTCAGGCCAACCCCCTCATCCGCTAAGCCGGACCGCCGAAGGAGTTCGATTTTCATGACCCCAGTGCGCTGCCCGGAGGTCGCGGCGTGCTCTTTGCCGCGCACCGCCACGAGGGCGTTGACACGATTGAAGCCTGGACGCCGGGCGGCGGCAGGAAGGTCGTGCTCCAGATTCCAGGCAGTGACCTCGCAACCCCCGTCTATTCAACCACGGGGCATGTGCTCTACAATCGCAGCGATGCTGTGCGGGGCCTGTGGGCCTTTGCCTTCTCGCTGGCGAAGCTGGAGCGGACGGGGGAACCCTTCCGCGTCGCCGACGAAGGGAATTTGCCCAGCGTGGCCGAGGACGGGACGCTGGTCTTCACCACGAACGAGTCCTGGCTCTCGGGGACGCGGCAGTTGGTCTGGGTGGATCGCTCCGGTCAGATCACAGGCACCATCGGTTCGCCTCAATTGCACATGATGTCACCGCGGCTCTCCCCGGACGGAAGCCGCATCGCCGTCGTGTCCGGGGAAAACTGGTCGAGCCTGGACGTCTGGGTGTTCGACGCCGAGCGCGGCAGCGCGCTGCCGCTCCTGCGGAACCGGGTGCCGGAGTTCGAGCCGTATTGGTTTCCAGACGGCCGAAGGGTTTTGTTCTCGCGCTACACCACGGGCGGCAACCGCAGAGGCGCCTTTGCGCGGTCGGCGGACGGCTTGGGCAGCGAGGAAGCGCTCTTCGACGATTACGCGGCGCACCTGGCGTCCGCCGGAAATTATCTGCTGCTCGGATGGCAAATACTGCCTGGCTCGAAACGGAGCTATGTCGCGCTGACCGGCACGAACCGCGCTCCAGTCGCCTTCCCCGGGCCATGGAACAATATCAAAGGCCCAAAACTCTCGCCGGACGAAACGTGGATGGCCTACGAGGCTGACAAGGACGAAGGCGGCGAAGTGTGTTTGATTTCGTTTCCGGGTTTCACCAACCGGATCGTGCTCTCGCGGGGCGGCGGCAAAAGACCACAGTGGCATCCGACAGGCGCCGAGTTGTTCTACCTGAGCGGACGAACCTTGATGTCCGTGACGCTGAAGCGGGACGGAAAAATCCAACCGGGCGAGCCGGCCAAAGTCTTTGACCTGCCGGACGCGGTTTACGTGACCTCGGAAAACGTGGAAAGCGGGAATCCGTTCGACGTGTCCGCCGACGGCCAGCGATTCCTGATGATGCAGACCGTCGAATCGCCAGCCGGCGCCAGGCCCAACGTGCTGATGGTGGAAAACTGGTTCGAGGAGTTTCGGGAGAAGCAATCCAGGTGAAATACTCAGGCGACATTACGCTCGCCTCCGCCGCCGATGTGGTGTATAAGTAGCCCGTTCCATCGTTCTCGAACGCCGAAGCTGTTTAGTTGTAACCTCGTAGTGCCAATCCGATGTACCCGACCTTGGCTCAACTCTTCCGTGCCGTCACCTTGGCGCTGGCGGCGTCTCTCGTCTCGTTCACACTGCCGCCGGCCCTTCACGCCGCCCCTCCCGCCAACGACACGTGTGCCGGGGCCATCCTCGTCCCCGGCGTCCCGTATCTCGGCCCGGTCATTGACGTCCTGGAGGCGACCACCAATGGGGATCCTGTTCCCCTCCCGCCCTACACGGGTCTAACACGCAGCACCTGGTTCAAGTTCATCCCGGCCGCCAGCGCCCTTTACACCATTTCCGTCGGCGAAGATACGGAAACCAACTTCGGCGACGTGAATTCGACGGACACGGTCCTGGGCCTCTACAGCGCCGCATCCGGTTGCGGCGGCTCGTTAACGCTCGTGGCGGAGAACGACGACGCGGGATTCCTGCGCTCGGCCCTCACCAACAACCTCGGCGCGGGCGTCACCTACTTCATCGTCGTCTGGGTCGGGCCAGTCACTCAGGAGACCAACCAGGCGCTCAACGTGCAACTGCGCGTCACCCGGCCCGTTGTTCCCGCGAATGATCTTTGCTCCGGCGCCATTCCCATTCCCACCACGACCTTTCCGTATGTCAGCCCCAACATTGACACCCTTCTGGCGACTACCGCCGGTGATCCCGTGTCCAGTTGCATGAGCTTCCGAGGCGTCTGGTTTACCTTCACGCCCACCGCGGCAGGTACCTACATTCTCGGCCTCGACCCGGAGCCCGCCACGTCGTCCATCGAACCCACGATGACGATCTTGGTCAGCTCGGGCGGTTGCATCGGTGCGACCAACGAACTGACGTGCTCCACCAACAAGACGCGGCCAATCATCCGTTCGCTCAACGCCGGGACGACTTATTACCTCCTGATTGCGGACATCGACCCCGAGCCGATCCCGGGCGCGACGGCCATCCAACTGCGCGTCAGCCAGGCCGGCCCGCCCACGGTCACGACGCTGCCGGCCAGCAGCATTAACAGCACCAGTGCCGTGCTCAACATGGTGATCAATCCCAACGGCTTCGTGACCCGTTACTTTTTCGAGTGGGGCACGACGACCAGCTACGGCAACATGACCCCGAACCGGTTGCTGTCCCCCGTCGCGGCCGCCAGTCCGGTGAACGCCAACGCACTTCTAGGCGGCATCACCCCCGGCGTCACCTACCATTACCGGGCCGTCGGCAGCAACTCGATGGGCAAAATCTTCGGGGCCGACCAGGCCTTTCTCTATTCGACAAACCGGCCGACGATTGTTTCGCCTTCGGTCCAGCCGGGTGGGAACTTCCACTTCCGATTTACGGCTAATTCCACCCAGGTGTACATCATCCAACGCACGACGGACTTGATCCAGTGGAGTGATTGGGGCTCCGCAGTCGATCGCGGGGGCGGCTTGTTCGACTTCAGCCTGACAGGCGCCCCAGGGTCCCGGCGCTTTTTCAAGGTCCGATCGCCTTAGGCCGGTCCGGCGCCATACGATTGCCCGCCTTGCATGACTGACCCATCGTCTCTCCGGTTCGCAGGCCGCTGCACTCTCTGGCTGGTCTCCGCGGCCGCACTTGCGCTGACGGTGTTGACCGGAACCACCGCTCGCGCGCAATCCGGTCCGCCCGAAATCATTACGGAACCTCAAAGCCGCACGAACTTCGTCGGCACTTCTGCCAGTTTCCAGATCGGCGTCACCGGCGCAGCGCCGCTGGTTTACCAGTGGCTTTTTCAGGGAACCAATCTCCTGGCCAATGCCACCAACGCCGAGCTGACGCTGGCCAGCGTGCGATCGACTGACGCCGGCGATTACTCCGTCATGGTGGCAAACGGGTTTGGGGCGATCACCAGCGACCCCGCCAGGCTCACGGTCGTCGGCCTTGAGTTCGGCGACGCGCCGGATCCGCCGTATCCGACGTTGCTGGCGCAGGATGGCGCCCGTCACATCCTCGTGCCCGGGATCCATCTCGGTCCCGGCGCGGATGCCGAACCCGACGGCCAGCCGACGCCAGCCGCGTCGGGCGACGGTCTGGCCGGGAGCGGTGACGACGGCGTGCTCTTTCCAGGGCCACTCCGCCTCGGGCAGCCGGCGAGTATCCAGGTCGTTGCCTCGACCAACGGCCTCCTCAACGCCTGGATCGACTTCGACCACGCCAACGCCTGGACAGGTTCCGGCGAACAGGTTTTTACGAATCTTCCGCTGGTCGCAGGCACGAACACGTTGCCATTCGTCGTTCCGTCCAACGCCCTGGCGGGACCGACCTTCGCCCGCTTTCGCTTCAGCACCGGGACGAACGTGAGCTTTGCCGGGCTGGCGCCGGACGGCGAAGTGGAGGACTACGCATTGACGCTTGAGCCCGCGGCCGAACTCACGGTCGCGGCGACTGCTTCGGCCGCCATTGTTCCCGTTGGCAGCAATCTGACGTTCACGCTGGCGGTGACCAACCGTGGTCCATCTGAAGCGACCAACCTCCTTCTTTTGAGTCAACTTTCGCCACTCGTGCAAGTGGTTTCCACGTTGACCACGCGAGGCGCCTGCACCAACAACGGCGGCGCTGTGACCTGCCTTGTCAGTAATCTCAGTGCGGGCGGAAGGTTCATCGTGGGCATCGATGCCAGGGCCGGGCCGGGAACGAACCGTTGCTCGGCGACCATCACGGGGGATCAGTTCGACCCTGTTCCCACGAACAACTTTGCCGTCGCCGTGGCGCTCGGCACGCGGTCGCTGGCGCCGCTCCAAAACAGCGAGGCCATCCTCCTGGACGAAATCCTGGGCGGTCCCGGCTCGATCTACCCCTCAATCATCAATGTTTCCGGCGTCACCACTCGCGTTCACAAAGTCACCGTCACCTTGCATAATCTCGCGCACAGATTTCCAGACGACCTGGACATCCTGCTCGTCGGTCCGGGGGGAAGGACCGTGCTGCTGATGTCCGATTGCGGCCTCAACAACGTCATTTCGGACGTGACGCTCACCTTCGATGATGACGCGCCCGGTTTCCTGCCCGACAGCGATCCGCCCATCGTTTCCGGGGTCTATCGCCCGTCGAACTGCTTTTCAAGCGAGGACCTCCCGCCGCCCGCGCCGCCCCGGCCCTACGGCACGCAGCTCAGCGTCTATCGCGGCACTAATCCCAACGGCGACTGGTCCCTCTTCGTCACGGACGACCTCCCGGAAGAAGGCGGCTTCATCGCTGAAGGCTGGAGCTTGAATCTGGTGACTTCGGATCCTATCGTTGATCTGGGTGTGACGCAGACGGCCAATGCGGCCAACATCCCGGTGGGCAGCAATCTCGTCTACACGGTCAGCGTCACCAATCAAGGTCCCGCCGATACCAGCGCCACCGTCGTTGACACCTTGCCGCTCTCCGTGAACTTTGTTTCCGCGTTCACGAGCCAGGGGAGTTGCTCGAATTCCGGCAACGTAGTGACCTGCTTGCTGAGCAATCTCAATAGCGGTGGCGGCGCTGGCATCACGATTGTCGTGATCCCCACCCTCGGCGGGCCGATCACCAACCGGGCAAGCGTCACCGGCGCTTTCCTCGACGTCGTTGCTTCGAACAACACGGCTTCGCTCGTCACGACCGTGCTGCCCGTGAGCGATGTCGCCATTGTATCGGCGACCGTTTCCGGCAGCGCACTGCTGCTTCAGCCCCTCACTTATTCGATCCTAATTACGAATTACGGCCCGAACATTGCGGCCAACTCCACCGTCACCGACACGCTGCCCGAGGGGATGAACTTCGTTTCTGCAATCGCGAGCCAGGGCGGCTGCGCGCACGCTGCCGGAGTGGTAACCTGTTCCCTGGGAAGCGTGGCGCCCGGCGGCGGCGCAGCCGTCACGATTGTCG
>CAZZAQ010000288.1:0-6358 GCA_964652165.1 uncultured Bifidobacterium sp. | reverse complement strand
GCCGCTCCCGAAAACCGCACCACTGGCAGGTCTGAAGAATTCTGTCATGCACCCGGGCTTACCGCACGGGCGCTTTTGCGCTTTGCACCCCCTGCGGCTTTGCTACCGTTCCGGGCCATGACGTTGGAATTTGTCAAAATGAACGGCGCGGGCAATGACTTCATCCTCATCGACAATCGCGCTGGAAAAATCGCCCTGACGACTCAACAGATTGTCCGCTTGTGCGACCGCCAACGGGGCATCGGCGCGGACGGACTTTTTCTGCTCGTGCCCAACACGTCCGGCAAGGCCGATTGGTCGTGGGAATTTTACAACCGCGACGGCAGCGTGGCCGACATGTGCGGCAATGGCGCGCGGTGCTTCGCCCGCTTCGTCCAGCGCGTCGCCGGCGCCAGGGAGCAAACGAGCTTCGAGACAGGCGCGGGCGTCATCACGGCGCGGTTCCATGGCGAGCGGGTGACTATCAGCCTCACCACTCCCCACAGCCTGCGCCTGAACGAGACCGTCGCCGCCGCTGGCGCCAAGCTCACGGTCCATGCGCTCAATACGGGTGTCCCGCACGCCGTTCTATTCGTGCCCGACGCGGACCGGGCGATGGTGCAGCAGCTTGGCGCGGAGATCCGCTACCACGAGCGCTTCAAGCCCGGCGGCACGAACGTAAACTTCGCGCAGGTGCTCGGCCCGAACCACATCCGTGTCCGCACCTACGAACGGGGCGTGGAAGAGGAGACGCTGGCCTGCGGCACCGGCGTGACCGCGGCCGCGCTCATCAGTTCGCGCGTCCACAAGTTCACGGCGCCGGTCCAGGTCCAGGTCCAGGGCGGCGACACGCTCGAAGTGGCCTGGACCGACGCGGCCGATGGCTTCGCCGACGTGACGCTCAACGGGCCGGCGGATTTTGTTTTTCAAGGACGCATCGAGATTTGAGCCATGACCGTTGAAAGAATTCTCTCAAGCCAATCTTCGCGCATTGAACCCCTGAACCGCGGTAGGGACGCGCTGCCGCGCGTCCGGGCCGACCGGCAGGTCGGCCCTACCACGTTCATGGCGAGGGCTCACTGACACTCCCTCCCGCTGACCAGCAACCATGTTTACCGGGACTTACACAGCGATCGTCACGCCTTTCAGGAAAGGCAAACTGGACGAAGCGGCTTTGGCTCGCCTCGTCAAGGCGCAGATCCAGGGCGGCGTGGACGGCATCGTGCCGGTCGGCACCACGGGCGAATCGCCCACGCTCGATTACGAGGAACACGTCCACGTCATCAAACGCTCGATTGAATTCGCGGAGGGCAAAATCAAGGTGCTCGCCGGGACCGGCGGCAATTCGACCAGCGAAGCCATTTACTTGACCAAGATGGCCAAGAAGGCCGGCGCGGATGGGTCGTTGCAAGTCTCCCCGTACTACAATAAGCCCACGCAGGAAGGGCTCTTCCAGCATTTCAAAGGCATTGCCGAGGCGACTGACCTGCCTATCGTGCTCTACAGCGTCCCCAGCCGTTGCGGCATCGAAATCGCCGTCGATACCGTCCAGCGCCTGGCCGGCGCTTGCCCGACGGTCGTCGGCATCAAGGAAGCTGGCGGCAGCGCCGACCGCGTGAGCCAGCTTCGCGCGGCGCTGGGCGAGCGGTTCACCATTCTCAGTGGCGACGATTCGCTGACGCTGCCCTTCATGTCCGTCGGCGCGCACGGCGTCGTGAGCGTGGCCAGCAACCTCATCCCGCGGGAAGTCACCCAGATGGTCCGCGCTTTCGCGCAGGGCAAACCCAGTGCCGCCCTCAAGCTGCATGCCAGGTTTTATCCGCTATTCAAAGATCTCTTCATCGAGACGAATCCCCAGCCCGTGAAAGCCGCGCTCGCGATGCTCGGCCTGTGCGACGAAGAAATGCGTCTGCCCCTCGTGCCCGTGAGCGCGAAGAACCGCGAGGTGCTCAGGGCCACGCTGAAGGCGTGCGGGGTGTTGAAGTAGCCAGGGCGTTGACGCGCCCTTTACACACGGCCGGACGAATTGCGGCGATAGTGGCGCCGCATGAAAACGCTGCTTCTGTTCGCCTCGGCAGCGATGGCCCTCGCGGCCGCCGCTGCGGAAACTTCTCCAACCGCAATCGCACTTCAACCACTCCAGATCATCAACAATCCTGTTGGCACACGGGTGCTGCCCGAGCCGCCGCCCTTCAAATCAGTCGAAGCGATGCAGGCCGAATTCGTGCGGCGTTTCGAAGCATCGCCCGGCTTCGGCCTGTCCCGCGTCATCCGCCCCATCTTCCTCGCGCCGACGCCCTCGCTCGTTTGGAACGGCGCGGCTTACCGCGTTGCGCCGCCCGAACTCGTCGCGCTTGAGGACGAGCCCATCGTGTTTGCGCCGCGCGAACACGCCGCTTTTCGAATCGGGATTTCCACGAACGTCACGCGCCGCGAAGTCCGCAAGCTCTTCAAGCATCGCCCTCTCAGCTCGCTCGAAACCAACGCCGTCCTCGCCCTGCGCGAAGGACGCGACCTCGTGGTGCTTACTAACCGCGTCGTCGTGCCGGAGGCCCAGGTCGAACTGGTCTCCACTCCAGACCTGCTCGTCTTCGGCGCCCTCCGGGCCGGCAAGACCTGCGCGGCGTGCCACCAATGCGACCAGGGGACGTTGCTCGGCGCGTTCGCCTATCACCTCGCGCCCGCCGTGATGCCGCCGGACAACAGTCCCAGTTCTCCCGCTCTCCGCTCCAACCTCGTCGCCCGTTTGTTCACTCCGCCCCTGGCCCCGCGTTCCAGGCTTTGACGAAACGGCCCGGGCCGGGGATTCTCCGGCCTGTGACGAAGATCATCATCAACGGTTCCAAAGGCCGCATGGGCCAGGCGATCGCGGCGTGCGCGGCCCTTGTTCCGAAAATCGAAATCGTCGGCCTGGTGGACCAAGGCGACGACCTGGGCGCCATCATCGCGAAGTGCGACGTGGTGATCGACTTCAGCTTCCATAACGTCACCCTTGCCGTCGCCGAACTCAGCGCCAAACACCACAAGGCCCTGGTCATCGGGACCACCGGCCACAGCGACCCTGAAAAATCTCAAATCTCAAATCTCAAATCTCAAATTCCGATCGTGTGGGCTTCCAACTACTCGACCGGCGTCAACACCCTCTTCTGGCTCACGCGCAAGGCCGCCGAGATTCTCGGTCCCGAGTTCGATCTCGAAGTCGTCGAGATGCACCATCGCCTCAAGAAGGACGCCCCCAGCGGCACTGCGACTACGCTCCTCGAAATCCTCGCCGACGTGCGGAAGCTCCAACTCCAGAACGCGCTCCGCCACGGCCGTCACGGAATCACCGGCGAGCGCACGAGCACGGAAATCGGCGTCCACGCCCTGCGCGGCGGCGACGTCGTCGGCGATCACACCGTGATCTTCGCCGCCAACGGCGAGCGGTTGGAACTGACCCACAAAGCCAGCAGCCGCGACACCTTTGCCCACGGCGCACTGCGCGCGGCGCAATGGGTCGTCGGGAAGAAGCCCGGCATTTACGACATGCAAGACGTGCTGGG
Source organism: uncultured Bifidobacterium sp. (assembly GCA_964652165.1). Lineage (GTDB taxonomy): Bacteria > Verrucomicrobiota > Verrucomicrobiia > Limisphaerales > JADJPG01 > DASTLJ01. The sequence goes on along the minus strand of CAZZAQ010000288.1, from coordinate 2,837 downwards.
GTTGAAGTGAACACGACCGGGCCAGTCATCCGCATCGCATGAAACACCGGCCGCCTGTAGCCGCCGACGTGAGGAGGCGGACTCGTTCACTCGCTCGCTTCATCCGCCTCCTTACGTCGGCGGCTACGAGACGTGTGGAATGTCCGGGCTAACGGGTCCGCAGTGAAACTCTCCCATCGACCCGCCACCCTCCGGGACGTGCCGCTCCTTGCCCGCCTGAACCGCCAACTCGTCGAGGATGAGGGAGCGCGCACGCGCCTCACTCTTGACGGTCTGGAAGCTCGAATGCGCGGCTGGCTGAGGAGCGAATATGCGGCGACTCTGTTTGAACTCGGGGACGAGCCCGTCGCTTATGCTCTTTACCGAAAGTTCGAAGGCGGGACGCACATCCGCCAATTCTTCGTCGTCCGCCACGCGCGCCGCCGGGGCATCGGGCGGCGCGCGATCGAACTGCTGTTAGAGCGCGTGCTCGCATCGGAGGCCACGATTGAGCTTGGCGTCCTGGCGCACAACCGGCGCGCGCTGGACTTCTGGAAAGTGGTGGGCTTCTCGAAATACGACATTACACTTGAAAAATTGCGCCGCCCGCTCCCCACTTCCCGCCAGACCCTCATCGCCCTCGGTTCGAACCTCGGCGATCCGCGCGCGACCGTGCTCGCCGCAATGGACGCGCTCGACCGGCTCTCCGCATTGCCGCTGCGCCGCTCCTCGCTCTGGGAATCGGCGCCCGTGGATTGCCCGCCCGGCTCGCCGATGTTCGTGAACGCCGCCGTCGCCCTCGAACCGGCCGCGGACGAAACGCCCGAATCGCTTCTGATAAAACTCCAGGCGCTCGAAAAGAAATTGGGCCGCCGCCCGAAGAAAGTTCTCAACGAACCGCGCCGGCTCGACCTCGATCTCATCGCGTTCGGCCGCGAAGTCCGCTCGACGCGCGCGCTCACGCTGCCCCATCCGCGCGCCCATTTGCGCCGCTTCGTCCTCGCGCCGCTGAACGAACTGGCGCCTGATTTCATTCTGCCCGGCCAGCGGAGGACCATCCGCACGCTCCTGGGCGCGCCGCGTGCTGGCGGGGCAGTCCGGCGGCTTTCCTGATCATAGGACAGATCGGTCGGATCGGTCGGATCGGTCAGTTCGGTCGGATCGGTCGGAACGTGCAGCCAGGTCAAATTGCCCCTACGCCACGGTCCGCATCTCCACCACGTCCACAAACTGGCCGCCGGCTGTGATGGGGCTGATGACCACCGTGGTGTTGCCGGACCGCAGCCGGCCCTGGGCGACGAGCCAGCGCATCGCCGATTCGATGGTTTCCTCGGGGCGATCGTGATTGAAAGGATGGACAAAAGATTCAACGGCGCAGTTGAGCGTCAGCGAGTCGGCGACTTCGGTGTGTTCGCAAATGGCGTAAACGGGCGAGTAGCGCGGGCGGCAGGCGGCGGCGTGGCGGGCCATGTTGCCGCGCAAGGTGAAGACGAGGAGGGCATCCGCCTTGAGCTGGTCGGCAAGGACGACGGCGCTTCTGACGAGCTTCTGGCGCTGGGTTGCGAACTCAGCCTTTTCGTGGAAGCCAGCGCCGCCGCTGCGCTCGATGCGCCGGGCGATGCGGTCGAACACTTCGACGCACTTGAGAGGGTATTTGCCGACGGTGGTTTCGCCGCTGAGCATGATGGCGTCGGCCTGCTCGAAGACGGCGTTGGCCACGTCGGTGATCTCGGCGCGCGTCGGATGGGGAACTTCGATCATGCTTTCGAGCATGTGCGTGGCGACGATGACGGGCTTGCAGAGCTGGAGGCAAGTCTTGACGACGCGGCGCTGGATGATCGGGAGTTCCTCGTAAGGACATTCGATGCCCAAATCGCCGCGGGCAACCATAACGGCGTCGGCTTCGCGGGCGATGTCGTCGAAGTTGGCGACGGCCTGCTGGTCCTCGATTTTGGCGATCACCAGCGGCTTGTGGCGGGCGGAGGCGAGCAATTTGCGGAGCTGGCGCAAGTCGCCGGCCTCGCGCACGAACGAAAGCGCGATGAAATCGACGCCAGCTTCGAGGCCGACAGCGATATCGTCATGGTCCTTGGCGGTGAGGGCCGGCATGTTGACGCGCACGCCCGGCAGGTTGATGTGCCGGCGGTTGCCGAGCTTGCCGGGGGTGAGCACTTCGCACTCGACGTGGTTGGCGAACTTGGCCAGCACCTTCATTTCGATGGCCCCGTTGTCGAGGACCACGGTGTCGCCGACGGAAATGTCATTGACGAAATCCTCGTAGTTCACGTCCACGGAATGAAGCTCCTCGCTCTTCTCGCCGCGGACGGTGAGGGTGAATTTCTGGCCGGGCTGAAGGTCGAGCGCGGCCGGCAGGTCGCCCGTGCGGATGGACGGCCCCTGGGTGTCCATGAGAATCCCGGCGTGCCGTTGGCGGGCGGCGGCAGCGGCACGGATGTCCTTCACCACGCGGCGCACCCAATCGCGCGGGGCGTGCGACATGTTGAGGCGGAAAACATTGACGCCGGCATCGAGGAGCCGGCCGAGCATTTCCGGCGACTCGGTGGCCGGACCGAGAGTGGCGATGATTTTAGTGCGGCGCATTCGCGATTTACGATTTACGATTTACGATTTACGATTTCAATGGCGGGAAGCTTTCCCCGGCGGGCCACGAATTTGAAGGCTTTTGATTGGGCGGATCGTGACGCTGCTACGCACTTTAACTCCCTCTCCCCGCGACGCAGGAGCGGGGAGAGGGGAAATCCACGGTCTCAAATGGCCTCCTCTCCTCCTCAGAGGAGGAGAGGGAGCAAGCCGGTCGTGCCGTCATCGCAGTGTCGAGCTGCTCCCCTTTTGATTTG
>CAZZAQ010000287.1:0-6365 GCA_964652165.1 uncultured Bifidobacterium sp. | reverse complement strand
ACCGCCGTTAAGTCCGACCTCACGCCCGGCGTGCTGCTCGTCTCACGTTCCGAGGTGCTCGACCGCAGCGTGCTGGTGCGGTTGAACATTTCTGGCACGGCCAGCTCGACCGATTACCAGGGCGTTCCCAGCTTTATCAACCTGCAGGCCGGCCAGGCCACGGCGCTCATCACGGTAACTCCACGCCCGACGGCCATCATCACGGGCGGCGCGGAATTTGTGCAGGTTTCCATTCGTCCTGACTCGACCTACAAGGTCGGGCAGCCATCGCAGGCGCGGGTGACTCTCGTCGAGGAGATGTTCACGTTTCCGGCGTGGCGGGATCGCTTCTTTGCCGGTGTTCCGGGCGACCTTTCCACCTTCGCCTCTGGAGACATCGGTTCGACCGGCATCCCACATTTCAAACGCTACGCATTCGGACTCGACCCGCACGCGCCAGGAACCTCTCCGGGCCGTCCGTTCTTCCAATTCCGCGACAGCCGTCTGACCGTCCAGTTCCGCCGGCCGGCTTCGGTGGCGGACGTGCAGTACGCCATCGAGGTGTCAGAGGACCTGGTGACGTGGCACGCCGGAGACAATTACGTGAAGCCAATGGCGCCGCCTGAACTGGCCAACCAGCCGGAAACCGCCGCCTTCCGCGTCGAACGCCCGATCAGCGATTCACGAACGATGTTCCTGCGCGTCCGTCCGGTTTATGTCCCGTGACAACTTCAACGAGCTGCTCAACATGAACTCATTTCCAAAATCCGCCGCTGCCGCCGTCCGGCTCATGGGCGCGGCCGGCCTTCTTGCGCTGGCCGGATGCGCCAAGCCGCCGGCTCCGGATCCCACCGTCCTCGCCACTGTCGGGGACCGCGTGATCCGCGTTGCGGACGTGGAACGGGAGATTGCGTGGCGTCAGAGCGCCCGCCGCGGCGTGCCGGAGCCGCGTGCCTTGCTCGAAGAAATGATCTCCCAGGAGTCGCTCATGCAAAAGGCCCGCGCCGCCGGGCTGGAAAACGATCCGGAATTCCAGCGCGCCTGCCGTTCACTGCTCGTCTCGAAATTCAAGGAGCACGAATTGACTCCGCAGGTGGAAGCTCTTCAAGTTTCCGCCGAGGAACTGCGCATGGCCTACGAGAAACAGAAAGACCGCCATACCCAGCCGGGGAAGGCGCGCCTGGCCCTCGTGCAAATCAAGACTGACCCAACGATGAGCGGCGCCCGGCTTGCCGAGCTGCGCACTCGGATCGAAGAAGCGCGCGCCGAATCGCTCGCCCTCACGGATGGCCCGCAAGGGTTCGGGAAGGTTGCTGTCGCCTACTCGGAAGACCAGGCCAGCCGTTACAAGGGCGGCGACGTCGGCTGGTTCGACGAAGGCCAAACGCACTATCGCTGGCCCGCGGAGGTGATTTCCGCCGGCTTCGCGCTCAAGAACTGCGGCGACGTCAGCGAGGTCATCCGTGCCGCGAATGGACTTTACCTCGTCAAGAAACTCGATACCCGCGCCGCCAGCATCACGCCGCAGACGCAGGTCGAGGAGGGGCTCCGGCGGCAGTTGCTGAAAGAGAAACGCGAGCAGGCCGAGAAATCTTTCCTGAGCGAAGCGCGTCGCGCGGCCGGTGTGAAGACTTTCACCGAAGCGCTCGCCTCGATTCCCGTGCCCTCGACGACCGTGGCCCGGCGCGCAACCGAGGCGCCCCCCGGGTTACCTTGAAGTTTTCCACTCTCCATGACCATGAAAGCAAGAGACCAGTTCAAGAGCCTGACGGGAGCGTCGCTGGCCGCCGCGTTCGTGCTGCTCGGTGCGGCGGGCCCGGCACAGGCGGCGGCTCCGAACATCTCAGGCGCCGGCGCCGTCCCAGACATTCTCGACACGGCCACCAGCCGTCCCTTCGAGGACATCCGAATTACCGACAGTGACGGCGATGACGTCGTCCTGACCATCAGCTTCCCTGCCGCGCACGGGACATTGCCCACCAGCGCCAGCTTCAGCCGCTCCGGCGACGTTTATACTCTGCTCCAAGGCACGCCCAGCAACGCGACCCACTTCATCACCAACCTCGTCTTCACGCCTACGCTCGACAGCATTTCCATCGGCAGCACCCGGACCACGACTTTCATCATCTCGGTGACCGACACCAACGGCTCGTTTGACACCGACAACCGGACGAGGCTGGAAGTCACTCCGGTCAACGATCCTCCGACGATCAGCGGCGCGGGCGGGATGTTCCAGATTGGCGACAACGAGACGAACCAGACGTTTGCCTCCGTGCAGATTGCGGACGTGGACAATCTTGGCGCCCAGCCGGTGACGTTGACGGTCGTCATCGACAAGCCCGTGCAGGGCAACTTCACCAACGGGACCCTCTCCTCGTTCACGCTGTCGAGCGGCAACCGCTACACGTTCAACGGCACGCCTGCCGCGGCCACGACGGCCATTCAGGGCCTTCTCTTCAAGCCACGGCAGAACCGCCTTCCGGTCGGATCGAACGAAGTGACCCGGTTCACCGTCACCGTGGCGGACGACGGGGTTCCTTCGCTCGCCGCCACCAATGCGAACACGCAGGTGACGGCGACCTCCATCAACGACGTGCCGGAGATCGGCGGCGTCGTAAGCGCAGCCCAGCCCGTGCGGACCGGCAGTTCCCTCGACCCGTTTTCCGGGGTCATCATCGCGGACCCTGACGTGAACGCCGACCCGATGCGCAACGGACAGGATCTCACGGTCACCGTCACGCTGCAGGGCACGAACGTAATCGGCGAACTCAATCCGCCTGGCGGACTCGCGACCACTGTCACGCTGATGAACGTCACCGCGACGGAGGCCAGCGCTGCGATCCAGGCGCTGTTCTACTCCGCGCCCGCGTTTCCCGTGCCGTTTGGCACCACGAACCGCATGACCGGCACCATCGTCGTCACCGACAGTTCCGGTGGTTCGCGCACGAACTCTCTCACCCTCATCGACGTCTATTCGCCGTTCACCCCGCCCGGTTTGTCCGGCACGCAAGCCGACCAACGCGTGAACGACAAGAGCACTATCGCGCCGTTCTCCACCGTTACCATTCAGAGCCTCAATGGCGGCGCCTTCGCCGTGCTGGTGCAATTGGACAGCGATGCCAAGGGCGAACTGAGCAACCTCTCCGGCTTCGTGAAGACCAGTGGCGCGCGCGCCCTCTATACGTTCAGCGGCTCCAGCGAAGCGGCGACGATCGCCATCCGACAGTTGCTCTTCCGGCCGGCGGAGGACCGCTTGAACGGCTCCGCGGTGGAAACCGTTGTGTTCGATATCACGCTCATCGATGGCGGCACGACCAACGGTCCCGACGCCAGCACCACGGTCATCGTTTCGCCGGTCAACGATCGTCCACTCATCCAGAATGTCCCGCCCCTCATCCGCATTACGGACAACGAGACGACGCAACCATTCCGCACGGTGGGCATATCGGACCAGGACGAGCGCGGCACGCAATCCGTCCACGTCGTGGTGACGCTGGACGACGCGGCCAAGGGATCGTTCGACACGAACAGCCTGAGCGGGTTCACCGCGGGCGGCATGGGCTACAGCTTCGACGGCCCCGGCGCCCGGGCTACGCTGGCGATTAGCAACCTGCTCTTCGAGCCGACGGAAAACCGCGTTCCCCTCGGGGAGTCCGAGACGACGGTGTTCACCATCACCGTGGACGACGGGCACGGCGGCGTGGCCGTGAATAGTGGCACCAGCGTGCGGGTTTCATCCGTGGCGGGCGCGCCTGAAATCATCGTCCCCATGCCGCAGCCCATTTCGCGCCCGCTCGCCCCGCCCTTGTATCCGTTCGAGTCGGTAATGATCCTGGACGACGAGGAACTGACCGTGACCGTGGCCATCGTCAATACGAACCACGGCGCCTTCACCAGCAATAGTCTGGCGGCCACCGGCTTCACGAACAGCGGTCCCGGCGCGTTCACCTTCCACGGGACGGTCGTGACCGTGTCCAACGCGATCACGCGGCTGGACTTCGCTCCCAACACGAACCTTCCGCCCGGAGTGGTCACCTTCTCAATTACGGCACTGGACACCACCGGGAACTCGGTCACGAAGACGCTCTCGATTCTGCTGCGCGTCATCCAGCGCGTTTACGTCGTCACCAAGACGGGGGACTATGACGTGGGCGAGAGCAATCCGAACCTGATTCTCGGCACGCTCCGCAAGGCGGTTGAAGATGCGGGCAGCAACGATCACATCACGTTCGATTTGCGTCCCCCGACGAACGGTGTCCCCGACCTGCCGGCGACGATTCGCCTGCGCCGCACCATCGCCTTGACCAAAAGCGTCACCATCGACGGGCCGGGGGCGAACCTGCTGACGGTCAGCGGCGACACGGACGCCGACGGCACGCCCGATGTGCAGCTCTTCCAAGTGAGCGCCATCACCCGCCTGAACCGTCTCACGCTGACCAAAGGCAACGCGGGATTCGCCGGCGGCGCCGTGGGCGTGTTGCCCGGCGGCAACCTCACGATCAGCTACTGCGCCGTGACGGAAAGCCAGGCCGAACAATGGGGCGGGGGCATCGACGTGGATGCAGGCGCTTTGCAAATGGATCACTGCCTCATCGCCAGCAACCGGACCATTGCCGCGGTGGGCCAGGGCGGCGGCGGCGTGTCGATCTATTCCGACCAGCACTGCGTGATCGAGAACACGACTTTCTCCACGAACAGCCAGCAGTCGCCGGGCGGACTGGGCGGCGGCGCGCTCTATGTGGAAAACCTCGATCCCGCCACTCCCCTGCTGGTCCAGGTCAATGGTTGCACGTTCCGGGACAACGTGGACGAAGCCGGAGGCGGCACGTCGATTCGGCCCAACGTCTTCAACTGCAAAGTGCTGTTGAAGAACTCCATCTTCGCCGACGGACGCGGCGAGAACCTGGACGTGGACGACAGCGGTTCCATTGTGTCGTTTGGCGGAAACATCTCGGACGACTCCACTCGGACAATCTTCTCCTTTGGCGGCGAGCCGTACGAGGTGGTGCTCTTCCAGCCGCCGATGGACAAGACCAACGTGGCGCCCCGACTCCTGCCGTTGGCGGTCAATCTAGGGCAGACGCGGACGCACGCGCTGGACTTCAGCAGCCCGGCCCTCGCGGCCGCCGTGACGAACACGCTCGGCACCGACCAACGCGGCTACTGGCGCGACACCGGCCCCGACAGCGGCGCGTTTGAGCGCGGCCCCCGGCAGCAAATCATCATCAACGAATTCGCGTACGACCCGGCGGCGCCCGGCACCAATGACGAGTTCATCGAGTTCTACGTCCCGCGGGCCGCGACGAACCTCAACGTGGCCGGTTTCCAATTGTGCGTCGGCGGCGTGTTGCGCCATACGTTCACCAACCAGGTGCTCGCGCCCGGCCAGGCTCTCGTGCTCTTCTCGAAGGACGCCACGTCCAACAATGTGCCAACAGGGGTGTTCAAGCAGGTGGCGAAGACGAACCTCGTTCCGACGAACCTGCTTCTGGATAACAACGCCGACACCATTACGTTGAAGAATCCGGCGGGACAGGTCGTGCTTGAGGTGAGTTACGTGGGGAGCTTCACTTCCTCGGATCTGACGGCGACCAATCTCTTCGGTCCGCATCAATCCTTGACGCTCGTGCCGGAGTTCACCGGGGTCTACCTCCCGTTCCAACGGGGATACGAGAAGGTCACCGGCATTATTCCCGCCCCGGGCGTCGTTTCCGGTCCAGGCACCGAAATCGGCGGCCGCCCCCTCTCCGGGGGAAATGCCCCGCCGGTCGCGTTGGATGATCGATTGAGCACCGAGGAGGATACGGCCCTGACCATCCCCGTGCTGGATAACGATATTGAGCTGGACGGGAACGATTTCCTTCACGTCATCAGCGCGTCCATGTCCAGCAGTCTGGGCGCAGCGTTGACGGTGACGGCCACGAACATCACCTACAACCCGTCAATTTCCATGACGCTCCGGTCGTTGCCCGAGGGCAGCAACCGCGTGGATTCGTTCACTTACACTCTGATTGATTGCTGCAATCCGGTCACCGGGACGAACTGGCCGACCGCCACGGGCGGGAGATACACGGCGACCAATTTCATCACTGTCCTCGGAGTGAACGACGCGCCGACGCCGCAGGTTGACTCCGTGACGACCAACCCGCGCCTTCGAACCTTCGAAAACCGCGTGCTGGAAATCAATGCCGTTGCGGACCTCCTGCCCAACGACACCGACCCCGACACGGACGACAACAACACAACGCTGGAGATGGCGGGCGTGCATTCCAGCAGCACGCACGAGGACACGTTCGTGACCGTCAGCCAATTGGGCGCTCTGGTGACGCTGGAACTGCGCTTCAACCGCAACGAGACGCGGATCATCTATGATCCGACCGGCTCGG
>CAZZAQ010000286.1:0-6381 GCA_964652165.1 uncultured Bifidobacterium sp. | reverse complement strand
GGCTGAACCGCTGCTAACAATTCCATTCCTTGTATTTGAATCCTGGATTCGACACATGCCATTCCATGGATTCAACCGTCCCTTCGGGACGGATCCAAACGCGAATTCGAACCCGGCAGTGAACTGCCGGGCTATTTTCAAATCTCCCTCCGGGAGAAGGGAATTCCTCGCCCTGGTCTGATTGCCCGCCCACGTCTACCACATCGCCGCCAGCACCTCGTCTATGGGCACGGTGGCGAAGGTCGTCGCGTAGTCGGACATCGCGTAGGGGATGATCAGGGTGCGGCCGTGCAGCAGGCTGCCGCACGAATAGACGACGTTGGGGACGTAGCCTTCGCGCTCCTGGGCTTCGGGCTTGAGCAGCGGCTCGCCCAGCCGGCCCAGCACCTTGGTCGGGTCGTCGCGGTCCAGCAGGAACGCGCCGATGCAATACTTGCGCATCGGGCCGACGCCGTGGCTGATGACCAGCCAGCCGGCGTCCGTTTCGATGGGCGAACCGCAGTTGCCCAACTGGATGAATTCCCACGGAAAGGTCGGCTTGAGCAGGAGCTGCGGGTCGCGCCAGAAGTGGAGATGATCGGAGAACATGATGTAGATGTTCTCGAAGTCCTGCCGTCCGAGCATGACGTAATGGCCGCCAATTTTGCGTGGAAACAGCGCCATGCCCTTGTTCTGCACCGCCGGGCCATTGAGCGTGATGAACTTGAAGTGCAGGAAGTCGGCCGTCTCCAGGAACTGCGGCAGGATCAGTTTTCCGTCGTAAGCGGTGTAGGTGGCGCAGTAGCGGTGCGTGCCGTCGTCGTTGGTGAACCGCACGAATCGGGCGTCCTCGATGCCGTTGCTCTGCGAAGGCGTCATCGGGAAGAGGACGCGTTCGGACAGGCGCGAGCCGGGCGCGAACTGCACCTCGTAGTTGGACTGGGCCAGGGCGAGGATTTTGCGGGCGAGGGTTTCGTTGTCCTGATCGCCCGCCGGCAGTTGTTTGAGGGCCGTGCTGATCGAGGCTTGGAGTTCGTCGAGCGTGAAGGCGTCGTGGAGGTTCTGCAACGCGTGCCGGCAGAAGTCGCCGGCCAGGCCGAGTTCGTCGAGTTTGCGGGCGAAGATCGTCTTTGTATACGCGGCGTTGGGCCCGGTAGCCGGCTCCAGGCAGTGCCGGGTGGGTTCGTTGATGGAGATGTTGTTCCCCGCGTCCACCACGCCGGTGCGGAAGGTGACGGAGGAGATGTGCCCTTCGCCCGTCGCGCGCAGGCTCAGGACGAAGCGCAACGCGCCGGGCGGCAGGTCCGACTGGTCGGGGTGCGGCACGATGGACGGGTTGAAGAGCGCGGCGGCTTCGAGCGAATACTCGTGCGTGAAACAGGCCCCGATGAGCAGCTCCCGTTCGGTGGAAAGCTTCTGATCGGTGAGCAGGTACGGCCGGACCTGCTCGAAGCGCCGCCGGAGGAACCGGCGGATTTCCAGGTGACGCTCGCCAAACTCGGCCATCACCTGGCCCAGTTGGGCGTGAACGTCTTCTTCGGACAGGCCCATGGCTCGCGCGCAGATTTTGATGCAGCGCTGGTCGCTCGTCGGGACAAAGGGCCGGATCAGGACGCGCGCGGGGTCCGGACGCAGCAGGAGGCCGGTACGCTGGAGAGAAACGGCTTTCATCGCTGGTTCAAGACGCGGGCGGGCTGAAGGCGCTGGCGGCGTTTTGCGCGAGCTGCAATTCCGCTAGCGACAGCAGGTAGGCCAACGTCGATTCGGCGCCGTGGTTCTGGTTGACGCGATCCACGTGGAGCGCGTCGCGGCAGCCGCCGGTGCTGGTGGAATAGATTTCGACGTTGAGATCGTTCCAACCCAGGAACCACTCGAAGGCGCGCTGGGCCTGCTCCTGCCACCATCGGTCCGACGTGGCCCGGTACGCTTCGAGACAGGCCGAAACCGTCGCCTGCGCCTCGATGGGCTGCTGGTCGAAATTCGCCCGCGCCTGGCCGCGCGGATAAAAGCCGTCGTTGCCAATGGGCCGGAAATAGCCGCCTTCGGCGGTCTGCACCTTCGCCAGCCACCGCAGCGCCTCCAGCCCGCGCTCGAAGATCGGCTGCTGTCCCGTGGCCCGCCCGGTCACGATGAGGGCGTGGGCCAGCTTGGCGTTGTCGTAGGCGAGCACTTCCTCAAACCATCGCCAGTCGGGTTTGGCCGTCCGGTCGAACGACTCCATCAGGCGCGCGGCCAGGGCGTCGCGCACCTGGCCGGCCTGCCGGTCGCCACCCAGCCGCTGGAGGTACTCATGGATGCCCAGCAGACTGAAGGCCCAGGCGCGCGGCGAGGTGAATTCCACGACCGCCGGCAGCGCCTGCGCGAAGAGGTGTCCGGCCAGCATGTGAAACGTGCGGTAGGGCGAGCGCCCCACGCCCATGCCCAGCGCCCAAAGCGCCCGGCCGTGGCAATCTTCCGAGCCTTGCTCGTCCAGCCAGCGTCGGTCGAAACTGAGCAGATTGCGGAACCGTTTCGTTTGTGGATTGAACGCGTGATTGAGGAATGCCAGGTAAGTGGTCGCCAGCGCGCGGGCGCGCAGGGGCTCCTCGCCCAGTTCCTCCAGCAACACCGTCAGGATAAACGCGCGCGCATTGTCGTCCGTGGTGTATCCCTCGGAGTAATTCGGCACCGTGAAGATCGCGTGCTGGAACAGGCCGGTCGAATCGGTCATCCGGCACAGATGGTCCAGCTTCAATTCCGGCAACTGGCGGGCCTGTTGGTCGAGCGGTTTGAGCGCAAACGCCCGGCGCGTCTGCCCGGCCTGCTGCAAGCGCGCCGCCTGGAACGATCGCATGTAGAGCTGCGCCACATGGTCCCAGACCATCTCGCGGCTGAGCTTATAGGCGCTTTTGCGCATGGCGTGGCGGCGCGTCTCGTCGCGCAGCAGGGCCAGGACCTCGCGGGCGATGGCCGCGGAGTCGCGGAAGGGCACAAGCACGCCCCGATCGTCCGCCAGCAATTCGGCCGCATGCCAGTAGGGCGTGGAAACGACGACCTTGCCGGCGCCGAAGGCGTAGGCCAGCGTGCCGGAGGTGATTTGCGCTTCGTTGAGGTAGGGCGTGACGTAAAGGTCCGCCGCGCCGATGAATTCCTTCAACTCGTCGATATCGACAAAGCGATTGTGGAAGATGACGTGCTTCTGGACCTTGTTCTTCTTTGCCAGCCGCTCGAGGCTCAAGCGGTACTCCTCGCCCTGCTCGCGCAGCAGCGCAGGATGGGTCGCGCCCAGGACGATATAGACCACGTTCGGAAACTCCGCGACGATCTCCGGCAGCGCATTGAGGACGTATTCGATGCCCTTGCTCGGCGAGAGCAGCCCGAAAGTGAGCAGCACCAGCTTGCCTTCGACGCCGAAAAGGTCCTTGTAGAAATTCGGATCGGCAAACGGCATGTCGTGGATGCCGTGCGGAATGAGGTCAATTTTCGCGGCCGGCGCCTTGTGGATCTGCGTCAGGAACTCGCGCCCCCGTTCGGCCATCGTCACCAGGCGGGTGGACCGGGCGATCAACTCCTGGGTCACGCGCCGTTGCTCGGGATTGGGTTCGCGCAAGACGGTGTGCATGGTGGTCACGACCGGCGTGCGCAGCTCGCGCAGCAACGCCAGTAGATGGCTGCCCGCCTGCCCCCCGTAAATGCCGAACTCGTGCTGCACGCAGACCACGTCCACGTTGCTGATCTTCAGGAAGTCCGCCGCCCGCACGTAGGAGGAAATGTCCTGCTCTTCAATCTCGAAGCGCACCTCCGGCGGGTATTCGTAGCCGCCCTCGATGTCATTGACCGGCACGACGAAGCATTGCGCTTCCGGGAATTGCGCCGTCACAGCCGCGCACAGGTCGGCCGTGAACGTAGCGATGCCGCATTTACGCGGCAAGTAGTCGCCAATGAAGGCGATTTTGCGGATTTCAGAGGCAGCTTGCATAAAAGGTTCGTCGGTACACACCCGGACGCCGCCTCGCGAACCGGTTTCGTTGCGACCGTCCAGAACCCCAGGAGGCTAGCAGCGTGCTGGCGGATGGGCAAGCCGCCCGTAGCCTCCCTGATCCTCACGTAATTCTTTTCAACCACGAATGGACACGAATCCACACTAATAGAAGCGGGCTCGAGGTCAGAGCTTGGCCCTGCAATCGTCATAGACACAAGGGCCCCAACGCGGCTGGCGGCTCGTGCCAGCGTTGATTCGTGTCCATTCGTGTTCATTCGTGGTTAAAGTCTGCTGTCCGAAATTACGTGTGGATTTGGGCGCCTCAACCGCGGACGTGTTTGGCGCAGCCGCGACCGTAAGCTCGCGGGACGGGGACGTTGGAGGTTGGGCGTGGGAATCGACTTCGCTCTCACTTACCCATCCGGCTGCGCTCCCCGGCGGCCGATGGTCCGCCGGAGAGCGGTTCGCCAAGGGAGCGATCCCGCGGTCCTGGGGTTGCCGACAGGATTGCGGAGGCGAAAATAGCGCGTGTCGTTCACGGCCGTGCAGACGGTCCCATTCTGGCGGCCATCCGGCGGCACATCCCAATCCGTCGCCAGCGATCCTAGGAATGGACAGGCGGCGCATGCTCAGCGTGGCAAGGCAATAGTTCTTATCGGTGGCCTTCTGCGTCTCGTCATTCGCCGTGGGCAGGCGGCCCTTCCGATCTCGGGCCCTCCGTTGTCGGGCCAACCCTGGGCTGGAGGACGGAATCCCTTTGGGATTTGCTGCTCGCACTCCATCGTGGAGCGATGGAGTGACGCCGGACGGAGGCTTTCAACTTTGGTCAGTCGGTTGGAACGAAAAGGACGATTCGGGAGTCGTGAGCAGGACGCCTGATGGCACCATCAACATCGAGGAAGGCGACTGGGTCTGGGAACGGCCGGCCCCGCATTGACGCGAGTACATTCTGCGTGTGCCGGCGGGGAATCCGTTTTGCCTGCCGCCGGGTGCGTGTTAAGTATTCTCCCGTGCAAAACGGAATGGCCGCAACTGCGCTCGAGACTGGCGTCATCACCGTCCAGGGCGCTCGCGAGCACAATCTCAAAAACCTAACACTCGACATCCCGCGCGGCAAATTCGTCGTCGTCACCGGCGTCAGCGGCAGCGGCAAGAGCACGCTGGCGTTCGACCTGCTCTTCGCCGAGGGCCAGCGCCGGTTTCTCGACTCGATGAACACTTACGCGCGGCAGTTCGTGGAGCAGCTCGCCCGGCCCGACGTCGATCTCATCACCGGCCTGCCCCCCACCGTCAGCATCGAGCAACGCACGACCCGCGGCGGCGGCAAGAGCACCGTGGCCACCGTAACCGAGGTCTATCATTTCCTGCGCCTGCTCTTCGCCCGGCTCGGCACACAGCATTGTCCCCATTGCCAGCTTCCGGTCGAAGCCCAGACGCGCGACGCCATTGCCGCCGGGCTTCAGAAGGAACTCAGGAAGCGCGGCGACTTGCTGCTGCTGGCGCCCGTGGTACGCAATCGCAAAGGTTTTCACTCGGATGTCGCCCAATGGGCCGCCCGCCACGGTTACAAAGAGGTTCGCGCCGACGGGAAACTCTACGATACCAACAAGCCCTTCCACCTCGACCGCTTCAAGGAGCACGACGTGGAGATTGTCGTGGGAGTGCTCGAAAAACGCCGCAAACGATTGAACTGGATCGAGCGCGGGATGTTGAAAGCCGGTGTAACGAAGTCTCCCCAGCAACTCATCGACCAAGCCCTCGACCTGGGCAAAGGCACGCTCTTCGCCCTCGACAACCACGGCACGCTTACCCTCCACTCGACCGAGCGGGCCTGTCCCAAGTGCGCCCGCTCTTTCGCGCCGCTTGACCCGAAGAATTTCTCCTACAACTCCGCGCAAGGCTGGTGCCCGAAATGCCGCGGCTTCGGGGAGTTGTTCTACCTCCCCGAAGTCGAGCGCGGCGCCAACGCCGATGCCGTCGAGGAGAGCTGGTGGAGCTGGGCCAACGAACGCGAGGTCTGCCCCGAATGTCACGGTTCACGGCTGAAGCCGGAGGCGCGGGCGGTCAGGCTGCTGGCAATTCAAAATTCAAAATTCAAAATTCAAACTGCTCCCGCTCCGACCATTGAGGACTTCTCCGTCTCCGGGGCTCATGGCTTCTTTCGCAAGCTCAGGTTCAAAGGCCGGGAAGCCGCCATCGCGCGCGACATCCTGCCGGAGATTTGCGAGCGCCTGAAGTTCCTCGATGAAGTCGGCCTCGGCTATCTGCAGCTTGGCCGCGGTGTGACGACCCTTTCCGGGGGCGAGGCGCAACGCATCCGGCTTGCGGCCCAACTCGGCTCGAACCTCAGCGGCGTCCTCTACATCCTCGACGAGCCGACCATCGGCCTGCACCCGCGCGACAACGAGCAATTGCTCGGCGCGTTGCACCAGCTCCAATCG
>CAZZAQ010000285.1:0-6392 GCA_964652165.1 uncultured Bifidobacterium sp. | reverse complement strand
AAGTTCGACGTTCGTCCCCATGAACGTCGAACTTCCAACGTTGAACATCCAACGTTGAAAGTTTCCTCATCCCTCGTCGTCCCCTTCGTCCTTTCGCGCGACACCCCACCCCACCCTTCCCCCGGTGAAACAACAAAAAACCACCTTATCCAGTGTGCCATTACACCTCCTCCGTGCGCGGCGAACAATGGAAGAAGCCCATCACCTCCTGCACCTGCTCCCGCAGCTTGAGCCTGGGATTGGGCGTGAACAAGCCCCCGGCGCGCGCGCCCCAGGCCCGTTGTGGCATCCGCCGACGCCGACTGATGCTTCGACGCAACTCTCTGCTCGACAAACATTCGCGCCTGAGATACATGATCCGAGTGAATAATAAAACCGCAAAATGGCGGCTCACTTAAATGTTCGGCGGCATTGAGCATGCACCGCCCCCGACACACAAAACCATGACACAAACCATGAAAGCCGACTTTAGATATCTTAGCTCGGCGACCGCGCTCCTCCTGCTTTGTCATTCAACCTATGCCCAGACGGAACTGGCCATTACCAAAACTGGCAATCAGGTGGAGTTCTCGTGGCCTAACTCCCTGACATTTTATGATCTCCAGTGGAGCCCGGACCTTGCGTCAGGCAGTTGGAACATAACCTCACACAACATTGTCTGGGCCGGCCACCTGTATTATGGCACCGATCCCATCGTCTCGGGCTCCCGGTTTTTCAGGCTGGCTTCACGCGATCCGTTTACCAACACATTCTCTCAGTTGTTTGAATACGACGACAACATCAAGGATGGCGTCGCCATTCAAACCAACATCCATCCGTTCACCGTGGCGTGGCAGGGTGCGACTAACTTCGTGATTGCGTTTCCCGGCCCTGGTATCGATGTGCCAGTGCAAATCTCGGGTGACACGCTGCGCAATCAAATTGGGCCAATTGAGTTTTCAACCTTCTACATGCTGGACGTCCTGCTTTTATCGGACGGGGTCAACAAGGTCTTCACTTTTGTCGGCCAGGAAAAAGACGATCCATTGGACCTGGCCTTTAATTTGACATGCTGGACGGAAGCCAAGGGTTCCCTGGCCGCCTCGGACCTTGCCGGGACTTGGAAGTTCCACGGTTATTCTAATCCCCATCTGCGAGACACATCCGGACCCAGATTCAGTCCGATGCAAATCACGGTAACCATTACAGCCATAGGTCCAAATAAGATTTCGATCTCGGGCCTGAGTGGCACCGCCACGATTTTAGGGATGGAGGCGACTTTCGACAACGTGCCCTTGAACACGGGTGCCTCGATATGTCACACGCTGAAGATCGTGTCGAACGGCTTGGGAATTGGTATGTATTCAGTGGCGACCGAAACGAATGATCCGACCGACGTTTCGGTCATGGTCCTCCTAGGAACGAAACAGGTTCCTTAGTGAAATGATACAAAGCTCGCCGAACCATGCGCTTCAGCGGCGGCATCGCGCTCCCGTTCCAATCGACGCGCCTCGTGGCCGCCGGCGCGGAGCTTGGGTCCTTGGCGTTTTTGCGCGCACCCTCTGTATGAAAGCGATTGACGGATATTTGCTCATCAAGCCCGACAACCTCGCTTGGAGGCCATCGAACATGATGCGTATTCCGAATGCGGACTTTCTGGAGCGCACAGGAAGTCAAATTCTCGGGGCTGGATTCTGGCGGCTCCCGCCTCGCAGTGCTAATACCCTCCACAAGCATGTCAGGGCCGAGGAGTTCTATTTTGTCGTCGAGGGAGTAGGGCGTATGCGCGTCGGCGAGGAGACGCTCACCGTGCCTCAGCACGGTGGTGTTCTCGTCGGACCTCAGCTCTTGCGCCAGGTCTTCAGTAAGGGTCCGATTCGCCCGGTTAATTCAACGCCAGTGGCCCGGGGCGGAGGGTCCTGCGGAAGGCCTCGACGGCTTCGCGTTGGCCGGCCTGGGCGCGGGCAAAGTCGTCGAGCAGTTGGCCGGCTTCGGCGGCACGGCCGGTGTCGACAAGGAGTCGGGCAAGGCCGCCCACCGGTTCGAGGAAGCCGGGGGCAATGTCGCGGGCCAGACGGTACGTTTGTTCGGCTTCGGCGCTGTACTGGCGGCCGGCGAAAAGATTTCCCTGCGCGGTCGCCATCTGCGCCCAGGCTTTGCGGGTATTGGAGTCCAGAGCTTCGGAGTCGCCTGCGAAGCGCTGGGCGGCGTCGCGCCAGTAGTCGAGCGACTGCGCGGCCCGTTCTGCGGTGAGCGGGTTCTGTTCGTCGGGCGCGCGCAGTTCCATGAGCGGCCCGAGCGGCGAGGCGGCGCCATAGGTCGATCTGAATGGGAAGGATTCCTCGAGAGCGAAGCTGAGATCGGGATTGTTCGCCAACAGCGTTTGGAGGAGGCGTTCGTTGATGTCCATGACGGCGACCTGGCCGGAGACCTGGATGCGGTTGTCGGTGACGCGGACGTCTTCGCCGGGTCGAAGCTGCCTCGACTCGTCGGGAAAATCGCGGTCGTGCGCGAAGCGTTTCCGCGCGTCGGCGATGTATTCGCTGAAGGCGCGCTGGGACTCTTCGCCGGTGAGCGTGGCCATCCGGTCGCCGTAGAGGAAGCCGAGGTAGTCGAGATAGGAGCCGTCGGCGAGCGCGTTCTGGGTGATGATGATGTGCGGTTCGCCGCCACTGGTTTCGTTGAGGAGCGTGGGGATGTATCGGCCGGCGTCGGTGCCGCCGACATAGACCATATCGGGTCGCAGCGCGCCGAGCACGGCGTTGCCGTAGTCGAGGAGCTTTTGGGCGGGCCAGTCGTGGGCGACCTCGGCGACCCCGAGGGTTTCGAGCATCGCGGGCCAGAACTTCCGGAATTCGTCGGGGCTGAACACTTGTTCCGGCGGCTCGTCGGAGTGGAGGAGCTTATTGAAATTCTCGTAGAGCGCCTTGAGTTCGTCAAAACGCCCGGCTTCGGCCGCGGCGAAGAAGCGTTCGACGTCGGCGGAAACCTTCAAATCGAACTTCTTCGCGATGGCCTCGACGATGTCGTGGCGGCTGCGGGCGAACTGGGAGACTTTGTTCGAGACGACCTGTTCGGGAGTCGGCGCCGGCTCGAAGCTGGAGCGCCGATGGGGCAGCCGGGCGAAGAGCCGGTCGCGGACGGCATTCGAGGCGTTCTCGCTGGCGGCCGGCCGCGCTGCCGGGGTGGGTCGCTGCAGGGCCGAGGCGTTGTCGTTCGAGCGCTGCCGGAGCAGGCCCAGGACGATCAGCAGCAGGCAACCGGCCGCCAGGAGCCAGAGAATCAAGTTGCGGCCGGAACTGGCGTGAGCCGCGGGGCGATTTGGGATGCGGGCGTTCATATCTTCGCGTATTCGTCATCCACTAGACACCTGTCCGCGGGGGATTTGTATACTACTTTGGAGGGGGAACCGAAATGAGAGGATCCCGACGCAGCCACGGGCGACTGGGACCGCCGCCATCCTGGCGGCGCGGCCGAACCTGCCGGCAGGATGCCGGCGCTCCCAGTGGGGCGGTTCACCGCGCCAATCTTACGGGGCAGTTCCGGGCGTCCTTTCCTCGACCGTCGATCCCGCCTGAACCCTTGTGCGAATGGCCTCGCGGCGCCGGTCCAAAAGATCGAGGCGCCGGAGAATGTCGGGAGTGGCAACGCTCTTGCTGCCCGCGACATTCCGGCGGCCGGTCGCGGCGCGGCTTCGGCGCAGGCAGGCGTCGATGGCCTGGAGGTAGTCTCCAATGAGTCCGCCACTTCGGGAGCGGCGCGCCCGAGGAGCATTTCGAGCTGCAGGCGCTTGAGCTCGAGCACGGGTGTTTGCTTCGACGGCTCCCATTCGCCCAGGACTCGTTGCAGGCTCACCGGCGCGCTGAGCGGCAAATCGTTCGCCTCGGTCCGCACCTGGACGGTGGTCGAGAGGATTTCGTCGAGCCGGGAAAGGGTGGTGTCCGTGGGCCAGGCCGAAGTGTTATCGCGCCCGGAGACGTGCGTGGTGGTGAGCGTGTACCATTTGTCCACTTCAATGAGGCGCGGGAAGCGGGACTCGAACGCGCGAAGAAAGGCGGTCTGCCAGTTGAGGTGCTGGGGCAGGCGCTCGAGCATGTCGCGCAAGGCTTCGCGGCCGCCGCGCAGGCGGAGCAGTTCGCGAACGAACAGGTGCGAGCAGGCCTGGAACCGCTGGCGATTGGCGCCGGAAAGTTCGGTCTCCGTCGGCAGGCTCAGTTGCGTGAACGTCAGCAGGCCGCCGGCGCGCACCACTTCGCGGGCGTGGCGGAGCGGGTCGTGACCGCGTTCGAGCCGAACCAGACCCGGCGTCAAGGTCGGCTCGAGCGCGAGCGAAGGGAGGGAAGTGGCTTCGAGTTCCGACGCGAGGCCCTCCGCAAGCCACGGGGGAAGCTCGGCTTCGCGAGTGAGGGCGTTGCGGTTCGCGAATTCCCGCAGGATGACGTTGACCGCGCAGCGCACGAATCGCGGCTTCTCGACGATCTCCGGGATCTCGACGCGATACCCCCAGCCGTCCGCGTAGTGGATGGAAGTCACCGTGATCGGCGGGCCATCTTCCTGGGCGGGAAAGGTGTTCACCGTCACCAGCCCGCGCCACTTGTCGGGGAGGTTCAATTCTCCGTAAAGACTCTGCCGGATCCGTTCGAGCGAGACGGCCGTGAGCGATGGATCCAACCGCAAGTAACCGACCTCCGACGTGGACTGGCCCGAGCGCAGCGGCGCTTGTGGCAGACCGCGCACGACGAACTGCCCCGAGGTGCTCCGGGCAACGACCGGCTCGAACTCCGCGCCGCGCGCGCCGAACAGGAGCGCCAGCAGCATCGCCGCGGCCCACGGGATGGACCCAATCCAGGCGCACCCGCGATCTGGCGTGCCGGGCGCAACTTGGCAGTGCCACCAACGTAGGGCAGGCGTCTCGCCTGTCCGGCCGAGCGAAGCGAGGCCTTGGTGGCGCGAAAGCCGCGCCTTTCGGCGCGGCAGGGCAGGCGGGACGCCTGCCCTACGTTCCCGGCTTGACCTCGACCGCGGTGGTACTTCCATGTTGCGAGCTGGCGTGCCGACGGAGTGACTGGCGGTTTTCATGGGCGCGCCCCGGAGCGTTATTTTGTCTCCTTAGCCGGCTTCGGCGTGGATTTGGTTTCGGATTTGGTCGTCGTGGATTTGGCGTCGCCGGCCGAGGCAGTTTTGCTCTCGGCGCCGGGGGCCGCGCCTGACTCTTTCTTGGCCGCTGCTTTGTAGCCCTCGCTGCGGTAATCGGTGATGTAGAATCCGCTGCCCTTGAACAGCAGTCCGGCGCCCGCGCTGATGAGCTTGCGCACTTTGCCTTTGCCCCAGGATTTGAGGCCGCACAGTTCCTTCGGGCAGGTTTTCAACGGCTTCTCCGCCATCGACTGGAACTTCTCGAATTCACGGCCGCATTTTTCGCACAGGTATTCGTAGGTGGGCATAGGTTCGTTCCGAATCGCAGATGAACGGAGGGATAATACGGGTGGCGCGCCAATGTGCAAGACGAGTGAGCTAGCCCGCAAACTCGGCCAGGGACCGAATGCTCGCGGGCGTCGCGCCACTTTGGCGGAGCGCGCGCAGGCTCAGGGCATCGTGGCGTTTCGCCAGGCGGCTGCCGGTTTCGTCGGTCAACAACGGGCAGTGGTGGAACCCTGGCGGCGCCCAGCCCAGCGCCCGGTAGAGCAACCACTGTCGCGCAGTCGACACCAGCAGGTCCGCGCCGCGGACGACTTCCGTGATGTGCATCAGCGCGTCGTCGACCGTCACCGCCAGTTGGTAGGAAGCCACGTCGTCGTGGCGCCAAACCACGAAGTCCCCGAAATCACGTCCGGCGACGAACGATTGGAGCCCCTGGCCCAAGTCGTCGAACGAAATGACTTCGCCATCCGGGACACGGAAGCGCCAATTTGCGCGCGGGCGGGCGGACGAGTTGTGGCGCGCCGGCGTGAACTTCGGCACGAAGAGTTCTGGACCCCCGGCGCGAAACCGGCCGTCCGTCCCTGGCCGGCACGTGCCAGGATAAACCGGCTCCTCGTCCCCGACGTGTGGCGCCTGCGCCGCGCGCTGGACATCTCGGCGCGAGCAGACGCAGGGGTAAATAACGCCCGCGGCGAGGAAGGCCTCAAATGCAGCGACGTATTGTGGACGGCGCTCGCTCTGCGAATATGGGCCGAATGGCCCCCCGCAATCCGGCCCCTCATCCCAGCGAAAACCGAACCAATGTAGATCTTCGAGCATCGCGGTGACGAACTCCGGTTTGCATCGATCAAGGTCGAGATCCTCATTGCGTAGAATGAGTTTTCCGCCGGCCTGTTGCGCCCGCTGCTGCGCCGTCCAGAACGTTCGTGCGTGGCCCAGGTGCAGCAGGCCCGTCGGAGACGGCGCCAGCCGTCCGCGATACGGCGGCGCTC
>CAZZAQ010000284.1:0-6395 GCA_964652165.1 uncultured Bifidobacterium sp. | reverse complement strand
ACCCGCGGTGGTCGGGTGCGTGAGGACGCTGAGGTAGGGCAATTTCGCCCTGGCGTGGTAGGCGAGCGCGCCGCAGGTCTTGGCCATCTGCATCAGGCTGAACATCCCCTCGTACATGCGGGCGCCGCCGCTGGTGGAGATGATGATGATCGGCAGGCCGCGCTCCGTTGCGGTCTCGATCAGTCGCGTGAGTTTTTCGCCGACGACCGACCCCATCGATCCGCCGAGGAACGAAAAGTCCATGACCCCAAGCGCGGTGCGGAAGCCGCCGATCTTGCCGATGCCGGTGATGACCGCGTCCTTCAGTCCGGTCGATTTCTGGTAGGCCTCAAGCTTGGCCTTGTAGGAGGCGACGCCGGTGAACTGGAGCACGTCCACGCTCGTCATGTCCGGGTCCATCTCCTCGAATGAGCAGGTTTCGACCAGCGAGTGGATGCGCTCACGCGCGGTGATGGCGAAGTGATGGCTGCACTTGGGGCAGACCTTGAGGTTCTCGTCGAGTTCCTTGTCGAACACCATCTCTTCGCACTTGGGACACTTGGTCCAAAGGCCCTCGGGGATTTCCTTTTTTTTGGATTTGCCGCCGAGCCTGGGTTTCTTGACGAAGCTGGCCTCTGCCTGTGGGGGCGGGGGCGTCACGGCGGCTTCCACGTCAAAGCCGATGGACTTCTTGGTGATCGAGGTCGTGGCCATAATCGACGGCTTTCAGTGTAGCAAACCGCGGGCCAGCGTCCACACACAAACTTCCACCGCCCCGCAGTCCTTCAGCACCTTCGCACAAGCACTTGTGGTCGCGCCGGTCGTCAACACGTCATCAAGGAGGACCACGCGACGGCCGTTGCACCGTGCGCCGTCGATCGGGGCGAAGGCGCGGCGGACGTTCTGTGCCCGTTCGGCGCGCGTGAGCCGGGTTTGGGTGCGGGTCGGTTCGACGCGGCGGACGAGTGTTGTCGCGAGCGGAATGTCTGTGGCCCGGCCGAGCCGCCGGGCGAGCCGCTCGGCCTGGTTGAACTCGCGTTCGGCCTGCTTCATCGGATGCAACGGCACCGGCACAATCAGGTCCCAGCCTTCCTGACGGAGCAGCCGAGCGGCCTCGCCGATGAGCAAGCTCGCAAACAGCGGTTCAAACCACAAGGCGCGCTGATACTTGTAACGATGAATGAGCTCCAGCGCCATCCCCTTGGCCGCGATGACGGATCGGGCGCGGACGAACTGCAGCTCCATTTCACGGCAGTTCGCGCACTCGAAGCTCGTGGTGATCGCCCCCTCGAACGGCAGCCCGCAACGGTCGCAAAAAGGCGGCCGGATGAAGCGCAGGTTTTGCCAGCATTTTGAGCAGACGTAACCTTCGCTGGCTGTCGCGCGTTCCCGGCCGCAGACCTGGCAGGCGTCGGGGTAGAGCAAACTCAACGCGGTGTCCCACGCGCCGCGCGCGGTGGTCAAGAAGTCAGAAACCATGAATTGATTCGTGTCTATTCGTGTCCATTCGTGGTTTAGCCGAATCGTTCCCCAGTTCGGCGCCAGCCTCGGGGGTTGTCTTCGTTTGAGGCAGTTTGCACACAACGAGTCCAGCCGCCCCCAGTGCCAGCAACGCGAGGCAGCCGTCGTAGAATTTGCCCGTGCCCCAGAACCACGTCGTGGCGCCGGGCCGGAGATCCGTCATGACGACGTAGAACTTCAACCAAAAGATCCATCCGGCGTGCAGGCCAATCGAAAAGTAAAGGTTGCCCGTGCGCTGAAACGCCAGCGCGAGCACGGCGCCCGCAAGCGTGAGTGTGAAAAAACCCGGCACGAGCATCGCCGGCTGGACAAAACCCTGCACCAATCGCGGCAGCAGTTCCAGCCCCGAACTCCACGTCACAGACCCGGTGGACTCCGCAGTTTGAAAGAAATGCGCGATGGCATAGACCGCGCTGCTCCCGAGCAAGGCTGCTGTCCATCCGTACGCCCGCCGGAGCGCCCCGAAGAGTACTCCTCGGAAGATCAATTCCTCCAGTGCCCCGACCACCGCGGCGGTCAGAGCAATGCCCGGCAGCTTGCCCCACCAACGCCCCGTGATGCCGCCATCGAGTTGGCGCGCCCCGAAGGTCAGCGCCAGCGCCGCCACCAGCGCCAGTGAACCAAATCCCAGCGCAAACCCGCTCCCCAGCCGTTTCCATTCGCCGGCCGGCTTCACGAGACCCAACGACGACCACGAGTCGACGCCCAGGCTCCGCACGAACGGCCACAGGCCGACCAACGCCAGCAGGAGCATGCCTCGCGTCAGGAAGCGGTAAAACGGCAACTGCGTCAGCGATTCCAACCCCGTCCACTGCGCCAGCCAATACAACCAGGGCGCGAGCAACGCGCCGCCCACGAACACGGCCAGGAAAAACAGCAGCAGGGATCGAATCGGCCGCATCGGCGTGAGCGTAGCAGCGCGCGCCCCGCGCCGCCAAGCAGGAAAGAGTCCGCAGCAGGTGCGCATCTTGACACTGCCCGACACGCGGCGGGCGCACACCCTTTCCATGAACCGCGGCTGTAGGCAGAAAGATGGGGGCAGAAAAATGAGTTTATCTTTCTGCCCCCATCTTTCTGCCTGCCGTAGAACAGGTCAGTTCATGGTATGATCACTCATTTCCTTCCTGTTTTCAACGGCTGGCCCAGCGTCCCGCTGGGCGTGCTTCCAGGCGGCGATTCGCCGCCGGAACTCGCAGCCGGGGACGGCTGCGTTACGGCGCGCCGGTTCTGGGGCGCAATGCGCGCAGAATGTCCGGGGAATTCTCTCCTCCCGGCGGTACGTGTTTGCCGTCCACACTGCAGCCAACGCCTTTGTCGCAACCTTTGTCGCAACCTTTGTCGCCCCGTCCAGTCGCCGACAAAGGCTTCGACAAAGGTTACGACGAGGAAGGAACGCGATCGCTTTCTTTCTGGCGTGAATCTTTCGGCGCTTGCCTGCACAGTCGCGCGCGTGAAGTTCCATCCGGTCTCAATCCTGCTCCTCTCTGCCACCATGACCTCAGCCAGTACGTTCGACTTCATTCTCCGACACGGCAGCATCTACGATGGGAGCGGCGCGCCGCCGTTCGTTGGAGACGTGGGAATCAGCAATGATGTCGTGCTCGCAGTCGGCGATTTGCGCGGCGCCCGGGCACGCACGGAGATCGACTGCGCCGGCCTCGCGGTCGCGCCGGGATTCATCAACATGTTGAGCTGGGCCAACGAATCGCTCCTCGAGGACGGCCGGTCGCAGAGCGACATCCGCCAGGGCGTGACCCTCGAAATCATGGGCGAAGGCGAATCAATGGGGCCGCTCACGCCGCAGATGAAAAAGGACCTTGTGACGCAGCAAGGCGACGTCCACTACGAGGTGAAGTGGACCACACTGGGCGAGTTTCTGGAGTATCTGGTCAAGCGCGGCGTTTCCTGCAACGTCGCGTCATTCGTCGGCGACACGACCGTGCGTATTCACGAACTCGGTCACGCGGATCGCGCGCCCACGCCGGCCGAATTGGAGCGGATGCAGGCGCTGGTCCGCCAGGCGATGGGCGAAGGCGCGCTCGGCGTCGCTTCGTCGCTCATCTACGCGCCCGCGTTCTATGCGAAGACGGACGAACTGATCGCGCTGGCGAAAGCGGCGGCGCCGCACGGCATTTACATTTCGCACCTGCGCAGCGAAGGCAACAGCTTCCTCGAAGCCGTCGACGAACTGCTCCGCATCGCCCGCGAGGCGCGCGTGCCAGCGCAGATTTACCATCTCAAGGCCGCCGGGGAGTCGAACTGGCCGAAGCTGGACGCAGTCATCGCGAAGGTCGAAACCGCGCGCGCCGAGGGACTGCGCATCACCGCTGACATGTACACCTACACCGCCGCCGCCACCGGCCTGGACGCCTCGATGCCGCCCTGGGTGCAGGAAGGCGGCTACGCCGCGTGGGCCGAGCGGCTGCGCGACCCGGCGATTCGCCAGCGCGTGCGGCGCGAGATGTCCACGCCGACGAACGGCTGGGAGAACCTTTACCTGGCCGCCGGCTCCGCTGAAAAGGTCCTCCTGGTCGGCTTCAAAAACCCGAAGCTCAAGCCGTTCACCGGCAAGACCCTTGCCGCAGTGGCTGGGCTCCGCGGCAAGTCGCCGGAGGAAACGGCGATGGACCTCGTGATCGAAGATGGCAGCCGGGTGAGCGTCGTCTACTTCCTCATGTCGGAGGACAACGTGCGCAATCAAATCAAGCTGCCGTGGGTGAGCTTCGATTCCGACGCGCCGTCGATGGCGCCGCGCGGGGCGTTCCTCAAGTCGAACCCGCATCCGCGCGCCTACGGCAACTTCGCCCGGCTGCTGGGCAAGTACGTCCGCGAGGAAAAAGTCATCCCGCTGAAGGAAGCCGTGCGCCGGCTCACGACGCTGCCGGCGGAAACGCTGCGGCTCGACCGGCGCGGGGCTTTGAAGGCGGGATTTTTCGCGGACGTGGTGGCGTTCGACCCGGCGCGAGTGCAGGACCACGCGACGTTCGACAAGCCGCACCAGTACTCGACGGGTGTCGTCCACGTCTTCGTGAATGGCAGGCAGGTTTTGAAGAACGGCGAGCACACTGGCGCGAAGCCGGGGCGGGTCGTGCGCGGACCGGGGTGGAAGGGAGGCGAAACGCGCGCCGCTCGTGCAGGTGGGGAGGGAGGGAGTGAGGGAGTGAGGGAGTGAGGCGGTGAGGCGCCTCACGTAACTGTTTGGCGTAGCTGCGACCGTGAGGTCGCGGGACGAGAACGCTGGATGTTGGGCGTCGGAATTGAGCTCGTTCCTGTTTGAAAATCCACCCCGCGACCTCACGGTCGCAGCTACGCTAACGGATACCGCCTCACATCCTCACTGCCCCATTTCTTCACCTCCCCACTCCCTCGCTCCCTCACTCCCCCACTCCCGGACGCGAGAAACCACTCCGCACCGCACAACAACGCCCAAAACCTCCTTCCCCCCGCCCCGGCCGGGCCGTTACGCTGCGCGGCTTATGAGCAAGACCGCGTTGCTTTTCGCCGGGCAGGGCGCGCAAACCGTCGGGATGGGACGCGATTTGGCGCAGCAGTTTCCCTCGGCGCGGAAGTGGTTCGACCACGCGAACGGCCTGCTCGGATTCGATCTCGCCAAGATTTGCTTCGAAGGCCCCGAAGCGGAACTGACGAAGACCGAGCACGCCCAGCCGGGCATTTTCCTCGTCGGGTGGATTGCGTTCGACTTGCTCAAGGAACGAGTGCCGGGCTTGCAATTTCACGCCACGGCCGGGTTGTCGCTGGGCGAATTCACCGCGCTCGCTGCGGCGGGCGCGCTGACGTTCGCGGACGCTCTCCAGATCGTCCGTCAGCGTGGCCGGTTCATGCAGGAGGCCTGCGAGACAACCCGGGGCGGCATGGCTGCGATCATCGGGCTGGACGAAGCGAAGACGCGCGAAGCTTGCGCCGAAGCGGGCGTCGAACTGGCCAACCTCAATTGCCCCGGCCAGATCGTCATCTCCGGCCCCGCCGACCGGATGGACAAAGCGTGTGAAATCGCCAAGGCCAAAGGCGCGAAGAAGGCGATGCCGCTGGCCGTCGCCGGCGCGTATCACTCCGCGCTGATGGCGGGCGTGAAGCCCAGGCTCGACGCGGCGCTGGCCGCAGTCGGGTTAAAAACTCCCGCCGTGCCGGTCCTTTCAAACGTCACCGCGCAGCCGCACGGAGATGCTGCGAGCATCTGTGCACGGATGATCGAGCAGGTGACTTCTTCAGTCCGCTGGGAAGATTCGATGCGCCACCTGCTCGCGCAAGGCTTCACGCGCTTCATCGAATTGGGTCCGGGCAAGGCGCTCTCCGGCTTCATGAAGCGCATCGACAGTGGGGCGCAAATGCTCAACGTAGCGGACGTGCCGAGCCTGGACGCGACGGTGAAGGCGCTGGCGGGCTGATGGAAGCGGACTACGCACCGTTGTCGCCAATAGCCTCGACCGGGCAGCCTTCCTTGGCTTCCTTGCACTGTTTCTCCTCGTCCTCGTTCTCGGGCTGCTTGTACACGTACGAGAAACCCCCGTCGTCGCTTCGGGTGAAATTGTTCGGGGCGGTTTCGCGGCAGAGGTCGCAATCGATGCACTGGTTGTCGACGAAATATTTGCCGGCAACGTTGTCGGCGTATCGGTTTGCGAAGTCAGCCATAGGTCCAAACTGGTCTAATGCGGGCGAATGATGCGAGGGGAGGTTCAAAGATCAAGCCCCAAGTGCCCAACGGCTCCGGTCCCGAAGGGACATCCTGAAAATAGCCCGGCGTTTCAACGCCGGGATCAAGCGCGACCACTCCCACGTCCCGAAGGGACGGCTGAGCCAATCGCAGTTCCTAGCCTCATTCTTCAATCGTCCCTTCGGGACGGACACCCTTGGGCCATCGGACCCGGCGTTGAAAC
>CAZZAQ010000283.1:4083-6402 GCA_964652165.1 uncultured Bifidobacterium sp. | reverse complement strand
TTCACCGGGCGGAGTCGCCCGGTGGACTTCGGCAGGCGCGGTCGCCTGCCCCACTACGATCTGGTGCGTGTGCCGAATTGCGCCCGCGGCAGCGGGTGATTTGAAATCCTCTTTGACACTCGCCGATGCGGTTGGCAAGGTTCCGCCTCGTTTTAACCGAACCCGAGGCCGAATGGCGCGACGGCGTTGCGCCGGCAGGCGGGCCTCAACCGGAATACTATGTCAGAACTCAACGGCAACTTGCTCGTCGCCCAGTCGGGCGGCCCCACCGCCGTCATCAATGCCAGCATCGCCGGCGTCATCCAGGAAGCCGGCCGCAACGAGTGCATCGAGGAGATCTACGGCGGCGTCAACGGAATCTGGGGCATCCTTCGAGAGGATCTCATCGACCTCA
This sequence comes from uncultured Bifidobacterium sp., assembly GCA_964652165.1. Lineage (GTDB taxonomy): Bacteria > Verrucomicrobiota > Verrucomicrobiia > Limisphaerales > JADJPG01 > DASTLJ01. Next base: position 6,008 of record CAZZAQ010000283.1, on the reverse strand, counting down.
ACGACGAGAAAGCCCGGTCCATCGAGGGGCTCAAGCACACCCCGGCCGCCGCGCTGGGGACCTGCCGCTACAAGCTCGACTTCAAAAAGAAACCCGAGCAGGCCGAAAAGGACATGGCGCGGTTGTTCGACGTGTTCATGGCCCACAACATCCGCTATTTCTTTTACGTGGGCGGGAACGACTCCCAGGACACGGCCCACAAGATTCATCTTGAAGCCCGCAAGCGCAGTTACGAGATGCGCGTGGTGGGCGTGCCCAAGACCATCGACAACGACCTGCCGCACACCGATCACTGTCCCGGCTACGGATCCGTGGCCAAATACGCCGCCGCGACCGTCATGGAGATCGCCGCCGACGTGGGGAGCATGGTGACCCCGGATGGTTCCTGCTGCGTCATCGAAGTGATGGGCCGGGACGCTGGCTGGATTGCCGCCGGGACGGTCCTGGCCAAACGCGCCACCCACGAAGCCCCGCATATCATTCTCACGCCCGAGATTCTCTTCAACGAGGCCGCGTTCCTGGCTCGCGTCAACGAGATCGTCAGTTCCCTCCGGTGCTGCATCGTCGTGGTCGGTGAAGGACTCAAGAACGAGAAGGGCGTCGAAGTCGCCGCCGACCACACGAGGGTTGACGCATTCGGCCATCCGGTCCTGTCCGGAGTTGGCGAGTTCATTGAAAGCCTCGTCGGCGCCCGGCTTGAGAAGGTGAAGGCCCGCAGCGTCAAGTTGGGCTACGCCCAGCGGGCCGCCAGCCATTTCGCCAGCCAGACCGACGTCAACGAGTCGGCCGCCTGCGGCGTAGCGGCGGTGCGCGCGGCCATCGAAGACAAGAGCGGTGTCATGGTGAAGCTGGTCCGCTTGTCCAACAGCCCGTACAAGTGCGTCACGGACCTCCAGCCCCTCGAGGACATCGCCAACGTCGCACACAAGATCCCCCGCGACTGGATGACCGAGGATGGATTCCTGCCCAACGAAAAGTTCGTCGCCTACGCCCGCCCGCTCATCCTGGGCGAGGTGAAGGTGCCGATCGAGGACGGCCTTCCGAAGTACGTCGCGCTCAACCGCACGCCGGTCGAGAAAAAGCTCGCGCCGCTTGCCTGAGATGGTTGTCACCGAACCGTTCCTTGCCGGGCGCGAGTCTGGGATTGTAATGTCGCCCGGTTCTGGTAAGAGTGGCCCCGGTCCAATCGTTCCGGGAAACCTACGACTGCGGGAAAGCATGAATGGCCTGCTGGAAATCCGGCCCGGGAGTGGCAGACACGCCCGGAGGGCGTTTACCCTCATCGAACTGCTGGTGGTCATCGCGATCATCGCCATCCTAGCGGCGCTGCTCCTTCCGGCGCTGGCGAAGGCCAAGAACAGGGCCAAGTCCGTGGCCTGCCTGAGCAACGTCAAACAGTGGAGTTACGCTTTTTATATGTATACTGAGGATTTTGACGATTTCTTCCCCGAGGAGGGTAACGGATTTGTGCCGCTCGACGATCCGGGAAACGCCAGAGCTTGGTACAACAGCACGGCCATCTACATGAGCCAGCCGACTCTTTTGAGCCTCTATCAACAGAACACACCGCCGGTGCTTGGGCAGAAATCCATTTTTGTCTGCCCCAGTGGCATCAACAAGTCCGCTCCCACGATTTCGAATCCAATCTTTTGGTACGGCTTCAACAACCGGATGGATCCAAATGGCCCGCCGCAGTTCAAACGCTCCCAGTGCATTTACCCGGTGGAATCAGTGACCTTCACGGAAGGCCAGGAAAACCAGTTTCCCTCTACCTCGGGACGCTTTGCTGATGCGTTCTGCCGCCACGATCGACGCGCCAACCTCGGCTTCGCCGATGGACATGCCGCGCCGGTGCCCTATGCCGATTGCATTCGCACGATGGGAGAGGACAGCGCCTCGGCGGAATTCAGCCGGCCACGAAAGGT
>CAZZAQ010000283.1:0-4073 GCA_964652165.1 uncultured Bifidobacterium sp. | reverse complement strand
TTTCCTACCGCTTCACCTTGACGCGCTACGACGTTGTTTCAAAACTGAAGTACCTCCTATGAAAAAATCCATGTTCACGCTGATCCCGGCGCTGCTCGCCGCGGCTGCGTCACAGGCCAGCATCGTTCTCAGCGATTCATTCACTTACCCGGACGGCGACATCGCAGCGGCGCCCGGTTCGCCTTGGCTGGTGCACAGCGGCACCACGCCGGCCACCATTCAGGCCAACGAACTCCGTCTGACCAGCGGCAACTCGGCCGACGTAAACGCGCTACTTGCGGGCGGCCCGTACTTCTCGAATAGCCCGGCCGTGCTGTTTTCCAGCTTCCAGATGCGTGTCACATCGCGCCCCGGCAACGCGGGCACCTACTTCGCGCATTTCAAGGACACAAACGTCATGCAGTTCACGGGCTTTGGAGGACGGGTTTTCGTCAGTGCCAGCAACGCCTACACGGCCATGTTGATCGCCAACAACCAGGTGTACCGGGTCGGGATCGCCAATGGGACTTCGGGCACGGCTGCCAGCGGGCAGATCGATGTGGATCTGTTTCTGAACACGACTTACACAATCGTCACCCGATTCGTCCCGAACACCGGGGCGGCCACCATCTGGCTCAATCCCGCGGCAGAGACCGATCCCAGCGTCAGCGCCACCGACATCGGGACGGCCATTCGCCCGGATCCGATCGACGTCGTGGCTTACGCATTCCGCCAGTCCGGCGGCATCGGCATGGTCATGGTCGATAATCTTAAGGTAGGCACCACCTTCGCCGACGTGGCGGGAACGAACTCGCCTCCCTCGATCAGCGGCATTCCCGCACAGTCCATTGCGGCCAATTCACCCACACCACCCTTGCCACTCACTGTCGGTGACGTTGAAACAGCGGCCGACAGCCTGATGCTCACCGCCAGTTCCTCCCTCCAGTCCCTCGTGCCGGACGCCAACATCGTCCTTGGCGGCGCCGGTTCGAATCGCACCGTCACAGTCACTCCCCTCCCCGGACAGCAGGGCACGGTCACCATCACACTCAGTGTGACTGACGGCGGCGGCATCACGGCCAACACCTCCTTCCAGCTCTCGGTTGGCGTGCCCACAATTTCCAATATTCCAAATCAACGCACCCCGACGAACACCGTCCTTGGCCCCATCGCCTTCACCGTTGCCGATACGGAAACGCCGGCGGGCAGCCTCATGATCACCGTCACGTCCGGCAACCAGACCCTCGTGCCCGACTCGAGCATCACGCTGGGCGGCGCCGACGGCAGCCGCACGCTGACCATCACGACGTCAGCCGATCAGGCCGGCCTGACTCTGATCACCGTCACCGTCAGCGATGGCACCTCTTCCAGCAGCGACACGTTTGTTCTCACGGTCAACCGGCTTCTGGGCTTGCTTCGTTCTGACGATTTCAATCGGGCCGATGGCCCGCTGGTGACGGGCGACGGCTCCTGGATCAGCAACGGGGGCACCGGGGGCACCAACTTCGGACAGTTGCGCATCAGCGGGAACAAAATCGTCGTCTCGGAGGACGCCTCGGAGGACGCGAGCACCGAGATGCCGGTCAACTCCGGCGCGACGTATTCGACCGCCAGTGGAACGATTCTTTACGTCAGCATGAGAGTGGCTCTCACCAATCTGCCCACCTCGGGCGGGAGCTACTTCGCCCATTTCAAGGCCGATGTGTTTGACGGGCTCAACTTCCGAGGGCGCGTGTTCGCCGCGACCAGCGGCGCAGCTTCCGGAAAGTTCCGCTGCGGTATCGTCAACAATGCGGCGAGCATTTCCGCAGCCGGGTTATTGCCTTCCGATCTCAGTCTCGGCATCCCCTACCTCGTTGTTGTTCGCTACAACGTGGGCACGGGAGAAAGCCGCATGTGGATCAATCCCTCGACTGAGTCCAGTGCCGGATCCAGCGCCGGGGATAACCCCTCCCCCATCACGATCGGGGCTTTCACCTTCCGGCAGAACTCGGGCATCGGCGGCGTTTGCATCGATGACCTCAAGATTGGCACGTCCTGGCTCGACGTGGTTGGGCCTGCGTTGCAAATCGGCGCCTCTGGCCGCAACATCACGCTTTGCTGGCCGGTGGCAGCCACCGGCTACGTGCTCCAGGCGACTGATGAGCTGGTCCCCGCCAATTGGATGGACGTGAACGATCCCATCCAGGTGCAGGGCGACAAGAACGTCGTGACCTACAACAACACGACCGGCCACCGCTTCTACCGCTTGATCAAGCGGTAGCAGCCTGTTCAGAAACGTAGCCGCCGACGTGAGGAGGCGGACCGCTTCCCTCGCTCGGCCGATCCGCCTCCTCACGTCGGCGGCTACGGGCGGCGGGCCTTTCATTCGGGGCGCATCCATCTTTTCCTCGCAATCTAACCCGGACGGCTTAAAGTTCAGACCGTGACCACCACGGTCGAAGCCATTTACGAGAACGGCGCGCTGAAGCTATCCGGCCCGCTGCCGCTGCCGGACCAGACGCATGTAATGGTCACGATCCGCACGGCGGATGCTACTGCTGACCAGGAGCGCGCCGCGTGGCTGAAGCTTTCCGAAGCGTCATTGACGAAAGCATGGGACAACCCCGACGACGACGTCTTCAATGAGCTTCTCCAGAGGTGATGTTGTCCTGCTGCCGATTCCATTCACCGACCTCACGAGCCGGAAGGTGCGGCCGGCCGTTGTCATTGGGCAGAGCACCGGCGTGGGTGATCTGTTCGTGGTCCCGATCTCGTCGCAGCTTCGCAACGTGGACGTAGCGCTGGCAGACTGGCGTGAGGCGGGTCTCAACGTGTCTTGCGGCATCAAGGCGCAGATTGCCACGGTAGAGCAAAGGCTGGTGGTAAAGTCTGTCGGTAGGCTTTCCGCGCGCGATGCCGCAGCGCTGGAAGGGCGGTTGCGGAACTGGCTCAAGTTGTAACCGCAGATGCAGGGGGAGAAAGGACTCTCGTCCCTGCTCGCAAGAAGCTGATACCCTGAACCTCAGTCTTGGCTTGGCCTGTCTTCGTTTTTGCCGATTCCCTTCTGCGAACGGTTTGATACCTTTGCAGCCGCAGCCCCGTCCAAAGCCATGTCTGACGTATGAGCAAGCCGCATCAGTTCGACCCCGAGTTCCTCCGCAACCATTCCGCCCGGCCGGAGGACTACTTCCTCACCCGCCGGCAGTTTCTCAATCGCTTCGGCATGGGCTTCGGCGCCCTGAGCCTGGCGTCGCTGCTGGGCAACGGCTTGGGGCTGCCCAAGGCCGCCGCGGCGGAACCCGGCCTGCCCGCCGATTCGAACCCGCTCGCGCCCAGGAAGCCCCATTTCCCGGCGAAGGCCAAGCACGTCGTGCACGTCTTCGCCCAGGGCGCGCCCTCGCAGGTCGACACCTGGGATCCAAAGCCGGCGCTCGCCAGGTATGACGGCCAGCCCATCCCCGGCGCCAACGGCGTGGGCTACGCGTCGCCGTTCAAGTTTAGCAAGCACGGCAAGGCGGGCATCGAAGTGAGCGAAGTATTCTCGAAGCTTGCCGCGCACGTCGATGACATGGCGATTATCCGCTCCTGTTACACGGACATTCCGGCGCACGACGTGGCGACGATATTCATGAACACCGGCTCGTTGCGCCAGGCCCGGCCCAGCGTCGGCGCGTGGACGCTCTACGGCCTCGGCACGGAGAACCAGAACATGCCGGGCTTCATCTCGCTGCGGCCCGGCAACGTGCCGCCCGGTGGCGCGTCCAACTGGCAAGCCTCATTTCTCCCCGGCATCTACCAGGGCACGAGCATCAATACTCGCAGCGCCAGCGTGGACCAGATGATTGAGAACATCCGCAACCCGTTCCTCGGCCCCAAGGAACAGCGCAAGCAACTCGACCTCGTCCACAAGCTCAACGCGATGCACTCGCAGAATCTTCAGAAGGAAGAGCACCTCGAGGCGCGCATCGAGGCCTTCGAGATGGCTTACACGATGCAGATGGAGGCGAGCGACGCCTTCGACGTGACCAAGGAGCCGGCGAATGTCCGCGCGATGTACGGCAGCTCCGTGCAGGGCAACCAGATGCTCATCACCCGGCGGCTGATCGAGCGGG
>CAZZAQ010000282.1:0-6405 GCA_964652165.1 uncultured Bifidobacterium sp. | reverse complement strand
CCGATTCAGACCGCAGTGAAGGTGCCTTGGCTGTTTTATCCGTGTTCATCCGTGGTTGACAGATTCTTTTGAACACTGCGATTCAACGATTCAACGATTCAACGATTCAACGATTCAACCATTTAACTATTTAACGCTTCAACGTCTCACTGCGGCGTAGCGACGCGGTAAAAGCGGTTCGTGGTGAAGGCGGGGTCGAAGACCACGGCCACGCGGTTGGTCCGTTGCGCGGAGACGCGCTCAAGCACCTGCCACGCCTCGACGCCCAGCCGTGGGGTGAAGTGGACGGCGTAAGTCTTGTTCGACACGGCGAAGAAGCTCAAGGCCGCGCCGCCGCCCGCGGCGAAGGAGTCGATGCGCAGGAAACTCAGCGCGTTGGTCGGGTTGGTGCCGCTGTCGTACTCGGCCCGGTTCGACACCCCGTCGCCGTCGGCGTCCAGCGCGGCATCCAGCGAATTGGTGGGGCTGAGGCCGTAATCGATTTCGTAAGCGTCCGGGATGCCGTCGCCGTCGCTGTCAGCGAGGAGGGTGAGAAAGGCGTTGGAGCTGATGAAGCCGCTGGTGGGGAGCGAGGCGATGTTGCTCACGACCACCGTCCAGTTGGTGTTGGCCGAGACGGTGTTCGACCCGGCGGTCACGTTGGTGACCGTGAAGAAGGACGTGTAGGAATCCAGGAGGAAGAACGCGAAATTGGCGCCGCCTTTGCGCCAGCGGTAGCTGATCGGAAACGTCGCAGTGTTGGTCACGGTCACGCTCAACGTCACCGTCGCCCCGGTCGCCACCACCTGGCTGAGGGGTTGGGCGACGATGAACGGGTTGACCAGGATGTCGAACAGCGCCGGTTGGCTGATCGCAACGCCAAGGGCGTTGCTCACGACGACACGGTAAGTGCCCCGCTGCGAGAACTGGGCATTGGAGAGGATGAACAAGTTACTCGTCGCGCCGGAAATGTTTGTCCCGTTGACGGACCATTGATACTGGAGGGGCGAACTGCTCACGGCGAAGACCGAGTTGGTCGCGTTGGCGCCCGGGCGGGCGTAGAAGTTCGTCGGCTGGGTGATGATGAGCGGCGTGGGCGGCACGGCGATGAAATCGAACGTGCCCGCCGCATAGCGATCCGCCGGCCCGCCGTCGAGCGTCGTGGGAAAGCCGCCGGGCGCCACCGCGCCGTAGCGGCTTCCGCCGACAAAGGCGAGCGCGCAGGCATCGTCCGTGGTCCAGACTCTGGCGTTGCCGGTGCCAAGGTTTCCGTTGCGATTGTTGCCGTCATAGCCGTAGCCGACGCAGGAATAAGCGCCGTTGGTCAGTAGCACCGGCGTCGCCAACGCCTTGAATCGGCTGCCGCCGATGAGTTCGCCCGGCGCGGCCGAGGTGAAGTTCGTCGTGGCGACCACGACGGGCGTCGGGCCGTTGCGGTTGTAAATCTGCGTCGTCAGAGTGGAGCTGGCGTTGAGGCCGTCGCTGCCGCTGTCGAAGCAGCCGAGGCGGGTGACGATGACCGGCGACAGGACATCGAAGTCCATGCCGATGGCGTAGGGATTGGGGAGGGTCTGCGTGCCGACGGTGCCCGCGGGCACGGCGTAGGCGGTATAGGACGTATTGGTGCGAACGCCATGGATTGTCACGACGGGCGAAGTGACGGACTGCCCGGCGGTGTCGGTGGCGACGGCGGTGAAAACGTGCGAGCAAGGGCGGAGATCGGCAATCGCAAAAGTGTAGGGGCTGGTCGTGTCTTCGCCGAGCCTCACACCGTTGTCATAAAACTCGACTTTGACCACGCTCCCTTCCGCGTCGGACGCAATCGCCTGGAGGAGAAGGTTCGCCGGCAGCACGAACGCCGCGCCGTTCGAAGGGCTGGTAATGGTGACAGTGGGGAGTTGATTGCTGACGGTGATGCTCACCGGCGCGGATAGAACGCGGCCGAGCCGATTGTCCGTGGCGCGCGCCATCAGGGTGTGCGGTCCAGGCGGGGCGTTCGTCCAGATGACGCTGAAGTCGGGACCGAAAGTCTGATCAATCTCGACAGCGTCCACGAAGAATTCGACCAGCCTCACTGAGCCGTCGCTGTCGGTGACGGCCGCCGTGAGCGTGATGGGCTGGCCGAAGCCGATGATCGGCCCGCCGGCCGGAGCGGCAAGTGTGACGGAGGGCGGTGCGTTCGTGCCGTTGGCGACGCCCGGTGTGGCGCCGTTGGCGAACCAGTTGGTGGGTTCGTTGCCGTAGGCCGTGAGCGACACCCGTTGCAGCGAAGGCCCGAGACCATCCGCGCCCGGAGGCCACGGCAGGTTGTCGGAGAAGTTCACCCGGTCCATCAGAATTTCCGGCACCTTGCCGTAGTCCGCGCCCGGGGTCGTGATTGCCTGGCGGCGTTCGACCAACTCGACACTGTCGCCGGCGTTGTCGATCTTGCCGGAGAAGGGGCCGAACAGACGCACGCCGCCCGGCACGTCGTGGACCGCCAGAAAGTTCGACAGGGCGACGGCATTGGTCGTCGGATCGAAGCCCAGCACCAGCACCCGTTCACCCGGCGAAAGCGACGTGTTCGGCGGGAAGCCGTAGGAAACCGCGTCGCGCAACCGCCACGTAATCTCCGGCGAGCCGGCCAGGAACAAGCTGGCCGCGGCGCCGGAGATGTTCGCCAGTTCGATGAATTCGTAATCGTCGTCGTCGCCCGGCAGGTCGGGCGGATGATACTGCACTTCGCTGATGACAATCGGGCCGACTTGCGGCGCGGCGTTGGCGCTGCCGAAGGTGGGGCTGCTCAACCGGACGAAATCCACCCCCGCGCTGGTCGGCACGGTGCCGTAGCTGTGCCCGTCGTAGGGGCCGAACTTCTGACTCACCTGGTTGGTTCCGCCTTGCGAGAGGTAGAGCACGCCGCCGAGGTCCTGGCGCAGCTGGAAGGGCAGCGCGCCGTGATTCACCAACCAGTGAGCGCCGGACGCCAGCGGCGGAGTGGCGGGAATCGGGTACTTTTGAAGCGCCGCCGGATCGTCGCTCAACCACCAGCCGCTGATGTTCACGCTGGCCGGACCGACGTTGAGCAGCTCGATCTCGGGCAGGACTTCGTTGATCACGATGCTCGCGATGAGGAGATGGTTCGGCGCCTCGGGCGAATCCGAGCCGGGAAAGCCGACGCTGTCCGCGCCGCCGTCGGGCAGGCGGCCTTGCGAAACGTCGGTGCTCTGCGGGCCGAAGCTGATGGAATCGATCAGCGTGCCGTTGGTTTGCGTGAGGCGGATGGAATCGCCACTGCCTCTCAGCTTGAAGTTCACGTGGCGCGCGCCCTGGAGGAGATCCTCGTCTGCGAAGAAACGCCGGTGCCCATTCCCCGCGATGAACGTGAGCGGGGCGATGCGCGTGTTCATCAGGTTCGTCCCCGAGTCGGCCACGAACAGCCCGCTCAGATCGACCGGCAATGGGTCCGGGTTGAACAGTTCGAACCAATCCGGTCCTTTCGAGGAAACGGCCATCCACTCGTTGATCTTGAGCGTCGCGGGCGAGCCAAGGGATGCGGCGACATTGGCCGTGCCCGGAGTGGGAACGTTCAACCCCCAACTGCCACCGAGCCGCCCGACGCTCCGGTCCCGCAATTGCAGACTGAACGTGATCGTGTCCGAGAGCTGGAAACCGTTCGACGTCACCGCGAAAAGCCCGACGGTCTGCCCGTCGTTGTCGAGCGCGAAGCCCGCATGCAGGCCCGGGGCGTTGGTATCACGGTCGCACCAGACCACCAGGTAGCCGCCCGCCGGGATGGAGACGTTGGTCGGGAAAAGGAACTTGTCCGGCACCAGCACGTCGTCGGTCAGGCTGAACGCCACCAGGCTCTGCGGCACGCCGGTCGTGTTGTGGAGTTCGATGTAGTCGGGAACGGCGTTGCCGTTGGTGGCAGTGAGGACATTGTCGGATAGAACTTCGTTCAGCACCACGTTGCCCGGCACGGCGGCCCCACCGAAGAGGAAGGACGATTCAAGCGATGGCGGCGAGGGATGCCCGTTTGTGTCCGTGTAGATGCAGCGCCAGAAGTAGCGCTCGCCAAAGGCCAGATTCCCGAAGGGAATTGGGATCGAGGTGAGATTCGTCGTGCTCGTCCGGTGGAACACAGGCGCGGCGTAGGCGCCGTTGAGGTGTCGAATCATCCACGTCGTCGAGCCGTGCGCGTGCGCCGGGCTTGCGCTGTGCAGGTAGGGCGAGGCGGCCAGCGCGTCGGGCGGCAATGCGGCCTGGCCGTTGGCGGGGGCGCTATTGGTCGGGCGCAGCGGACGCTGGAAGACGCCGAGACCGAGCTGGGAATTGACGCTCGTGATGCGGGAGTTGCCGAAGCTCTGGATCGAAGTCCAGCCGTTGGAGGCGTAGTCCGCCGGGTTGAGAAGCGTGTTGTTCAGCAGCCAGAGCTTTTGCTTGTACTCCTCGCGAAACGCTTTGTAGAACGAGTCCTTGATCCATTGCGGCCCGCGCAACGGGTCGGGCTGCGCCAGGACGTATTCGTCCCAGAATATGAGTTGGCCGGCGCGGCCGACGCCAAACTCGATATCGAGATCCCAGGCCAGCATCCTCCACCGCCCGTCGTCGCGGCGCCACAGGAAGTGATTGTGCGTGGCGTTGTCGAAGGGCGCGCTCCAGTCGCGGATGGCCATGTAGGTGAGCGTCGCGTCCACGTCGAACGTCGCCGCGAGCCACGGACGCAGCGCGGCGAGGTTTGGGTTCGGGGCCAGCGGCGAATCCCCGCGGGCGGCCCACAGGCCGATGAGCAGTTGCTCGACCTCCGCGCCGCCCTTCCACTGTCTGATTTGCGGGCCGTAAGTCCATTCGCAGCGTTGCCGCGTGTTCCAGCCCGGCTTGGCGGGAGGCAGCGCGCAATTGCCGATGTAATACGGGCCTTCGCCACTGTTCAGATACGTGGTGGTTCCCTGCCCCGTCCCGCTCTCGAACGGTATCACTCCAGTCGCCTTGAAAATCCCGCCCACTCCTTCAGTGCCGCGTCCGGGATATTTCGCCGCCTGCTCCTGGTCCCAGCGCCGATAAGCCGTTTCGTCCATCTCCTCTATCTGGAGCCGTTGGAGCCGGCCGTTGCTGTTCATGTAGAGATCCACGTAGCGGGACTGAAAGGAAGGAAGGTCCACCGCCTGGTAAAGTTGCGTGCCCACCCGATGCTCCTCGCCTTTGTCAGCAATGAAGACGCTCTCGCGGCCGCCCTCGAAGCGATGGTAGCGCGGGAATTGCCACTTGAAGGAATTGCGTCCCGCGTTGCGATTGTAGCGGCTGCCGTGGTGCCGCATCCGGATGTCGAACACTTCGCCGTTGTAAATCATGATCGCCGGTTCGGTCGCGTTCCACGACGCGCGAATCGTGCCGGGCGGGTCCGGCAGGACGATGCGCCGCGGCGACTGGCTGATATTCGTCGTCAAGCTGTTCAGCGACACCGTCGAGATGAAGCACAGTCGTAAATCGGATTGCCCGGCGTGCGCGTCTGCGTGACAAAGTAAGCGTGCCAGGCGAACGGATCGTCCGCCCGCGGCGACACGGTTTCCACACCTGCGCCGCGATCCGCGCGAATGCGGTAGCGCACCACGCTGCGGTCCACCTGCGCGGGCAGCGTGCCGGCGTAGCGCCCGTCCGACGGGCTGGCCAGCGGTGCCAGCGCGACCGTCAAGCGGGCCTCATTCGTGACGTTGATGTTGTCGAGGAAGTATTCGACGGAGACGTTCGAGAGCTGGTTCGTCGCGGAGAAAGTGACCTCGACGCGCACAGTCTGATTTGAACGGATGAGGATCGTGCCACCGTTGGTTTCGACCGCGGAAAACGAGAGTACGATCGGGCGCGGCATCGCGAGCTGCACCGAGTTGGTCCGTCCCGGCGTCGGCCCGGTGGCCAGCGGGGAAGCCAGCCAGTTGGCGGGATCATTGGCGAGCCAGTTGAAGCTCACCCGCTCCAGCGAACGGCCCCGATACTGGTGAAGAGCCGAATTGATGCCGGTCCATTCGTCATCGGCCCCGAGACCGTCCGCCCCGATGGCCCACGGCGAGGCCGGCGAATAGGCGACCGAATCCACCACGTCCCCGAACGAATCCTTGACGCGCACCACGTCCCCGTCGTTGCCGAGCTGGCCGGAGTAAGGGCCCAGGATTTGATTCGTCGTCAGCCCGTATTGCGCGATGGCCGCCAGATTCTTGGCGATGACGACGAAGCCGCCCGGCGACACCGTGATCCCCGCCGGAAAGTTGAATGCGATGCCGCCGGACAAGCTCCAGCCATCGAGGCTCACCGCGTTGGTCCCCGCGTTGTGAAGTTCCACGAACTCGTGCACGTCGTCCGAGATGTCGAGCACCGGCACTCCATTCGAGTCGAACGCGGCGCGTTCCACCGGGTGATAATGGATTTCGGACAGCAACAACCGCTGGTCGG
>CAZZAQ010000281.1:4640-6449 GCA_964652165.1 uncultured Bifidobacterium sp. | reverse complement strand
CTTAAAGATTATCTGCCAATCATTATTTGGTCGGCCGCCATCGCGGTGCTCTTCGGCATCCTGTGGGCGACGGGCAACCTGGGGCGCCTGCGCAACTATGTGCTCGAAACCCGCGAGGAATTGCGCAAATGCACCTGGCCGTCGATGGACGAGCTCAAGGGGTCGACCGTGGTCGTCGTGATTTCGATCATCCTCATCGGCGTCTTTACGGTCGCGATTGATTTCCTGCTCAACGGCATCATCCGCTGGATCTCGGCCATCTAACCATCGAAGAACCATCGAACGCACCCAAACCCATGAACTCCCAGTGGTTTGTCATTCACACTCTCTCCGGGCAGGAGCAGAAGGTGAAGGAGAGCATTGAGAAGCGGATGAAGGCCGAAGAGATGGGCGAGTTCATCAAAGAAGTGCTCGTGCCCATGGAAAAAGTCGCTGAAGTGCGAGGCGGCAAGAAGACGGTTTCCGCCCGAAAGCTCCACCCGGGTTACGTCTATATTGACATGCTGCTGCTCGATGAAAACCGCGCGCCGCTCGCCCGGCCCTGGTATTTCATCCACGAAACCCCCGGCACCATCGGTTTTGTCGGCGGGGATCGTCCTGTGCCGGTGACGCCCGACGAGATCGGCCACATCAAGGACCAGATCAGCGAGTCGGAAGATACCGAAAAGCCGAAGGTCAACTTCGCCGCGGGCGAAACGGTAAAGATCAACGACGGACCGTTCCTGAACTTTAGCGGCGTGATCGAGGAAATCGATCCGGACCGCGGCAAGCTCAAGGTCACCGTCAATATTTTCGGCCGCAACACGCCGGTTGAACTGGAGTACTGGCAGGTGGAAAAGGCTTAACAACCCGTGATGCGTGATGCGTGTTGCGTGAAAACGCGCACTACGCATCACGCATCACGCAACACGCAAAAACATGGCAAAGAAAGTCATCGGACAAATCAAATTGCAGATTCCCGCCGGCCAGGCGAACCCGGCGCCGCCCGTCGGCCCGGCGCTCGGCCAGCACGGCGTGAACATCATGGGTTTCTGCAAGGAATTCAACGCCGTTACCAAGACTCAGACCGGCCTGATCATTCCGGTGGTCATCACCGTGTATCAGGACAAGTCCTTCACGTTCATCACCAAGTCGCCTCCTGCCTCCGTGCTCCTCAAGAAAGCCGCCGGCATCGCCTCCGGCGCCAAGAATCCGCTTAAGGAGAAGGTCGGCAAAGTCACGCGCAAGCAGGTGTTGGAGATCGTGAAGCTGAAGAGCAAGGACATGAACGCAATTTCCGAAGAAGCCGCGATACGCACCGTCGCCGGGACCGCCCGCAGCATGGGGATAGAGGTCACCGGCTGAACCACAAACCGCGGGAGAACCTCCGGCACGCCGGGGCTCGCTTGCACCGCAAAACAAAACATGCCCAGCAAACGATACAGAAAAGCCCTCGAACAGGTCGACGCCAACAAGACCTATCCACTCAAGGCCGCCGTCGAGGTCCTGGCCAGGTTCCCGAAAGCCAAGTTCAACGAAACCGTTGACCTCGCCTTCCGTCTCGGCGTGGACCCCAAGCAGTCCGACCAGATGGTCCGCGGCACCGTCCCGCTCCCGCACGGCAGCGGCAAGACCGTCCGCGTGCTGGTATTCGCCAAAGCCGGCCCCGCCGCCGACGCCGCCAAAGCCGCGGGCGCCGAGTTCGTGGGCTTTGAGGACATGATTAAGAAGTGCAACGAAGGCTGGACGGACTTCGATATCGCCGTTGCCACCCCCGACGCCATGACCGAGGTCCGCAAGCTTGGCAAGATCCTCGGTCCCCGCGGCCTG
>CAZZAQ010000281.1:1582-4630 GCA_964652165.1 uncultured Bifidobacterium sp. | reverse complement strand
CCAACCCCAAGACCGGCACGGTGACTGAAGACACGGCCAAAGCCGTGAGGGAAGTCAAGGCCGGTCGGGTCGAGTTCAAGGTGGACAAAGCCGGCAATATCCACGTTCCGGTCGGCAAAACTTCGTTCAAGGCCCTGCAACTGGAGGAAAACGCCCGGGCGGTCATCGAAGCCGTCGCCAAGGCCAGGCCCTCCTCAGCCAAGGGCCAGTACATACACACCTGCACGATTTCCGCCACGATGAGCCCCCCCGTGCGGATCGACGTGAAGGAATTCGCCGTTATCCACTGAACCGCAAACGCTTCAACGAACCATGCGCGCCGAAAAGCAATTCATCTCCGACGAATACGTCAAGCGGCTCAACGCGTCGCCGTTTTTCCTCGTAGTCGACTATCAGGGCCTGAAAGTGGGCCCCATCACCGAGCTGCGCAAACGCCTCAACAAGGCCGGCGCACAGATGCACGTCGTCAAGAACTCGCTGTTCCGCGTCGCCGCCAGGGAAGCCGGCATCGCCGACCTCGCTGGCTCACTGGCCGGGATGCTCGCTGTTGTGACCGGCCAGAAAGATCTCTCCACCGCGGCCAAGGTCATCAAGACGTTTGCGGCCGAATTCGAGAAGCCGAAAATCAAATTCGGTTACCTGAGCAACAAGCGGATGGAACTGCAGGACATCATGACCCTGGCCGATCTGCCGTCCATCGAAGTCCTGCGCGGAAAGCTCCTTGGCCTGCTGAACACGCCGGCCACGCGCCTGGTGCAACTGCTGAACACGCCGGCCACGCAGCTCGCCCGCGTGCTCCAGGCGAAAGTGGAGAAAGGCTAACAACCGTGTTTACGTTTTACGTTTTACGTGACGTGACTCGTAAAACGTGAAACGTGAAACGTGAAACGTAAAAACGCAGTGTGTAAAACGTAAATATTTTCCGCCGCCATTCCGGCAGCGGGAGCAAAGACAACAACAAACCAACAAATAGAGTAAATCGTCGGTTCGCAGGCCGTGAACTCAATCCGCCCGGGGCCGCGGGCGGCGACGAGACTGAAAGGCAAACATGGCTGACATCGCGTCCCTTGTGGATCAACTGAGCAAAATGACCGTGGTCGAAACCGCGGATCTCGTCAAGAAACTGGAAGGGGCCTGGGGTGTGACCGCCGCAGCGCCCGTGGCGATGGCCCCCGCAGGCGTCGGCGCCGCCGCCCCTGCGGCCGCCGAAGCCAAGGACAGCTTCGACGTCATCCTCGAATCCTTTTCGGTGGACAAAAAGATCCCCATCATCAAGGCGGTTCGCGAAATCAAGGCCGGCCTCGGTCTGGCGGAAGCCAAGGCCCTGGTCGAAGGCGCTCCCAAGCCCGTGCTCGAAGGCGCCAACAAGGCCGACTCCGACGCCGCCAGGAAAAAGCTCGAGGAAGCCGGCGCCAAGGTCACGGTCAAGTAAGCGGAACATTTTGCGCGAATCGTCCGAGCGGAATTGAATAGTGAGTCCGGGCAAGTTTCCCGCGAACGCGGGGCGCTTGCCTTGTGTCGTTACAAATAGAACCAAGGCCGGCGGGTTGCCGGCCAACCTGGAAAAAGACAATGCCATCGCGAGCCCCTGAACGAATCAACTTCGGCAGAATCAAAGAAGTCATCGCGCCGCCCAACCTCATCGAGCTGCAGACGACCTCCTACGCCGAGTTCCTCCAGATCGACGTCGCGCCCACCCGGCGCAAGAACATCGGCCTCCAGGCCGTCTTCAGGGAAGTCTTCCCGATCGAAAGCTACGACGGCAAAATCGTCCTCGACTACCACAGCTACGACATCGGCGAGCCGAAGGTCGACTGGCTGGAGTGCCTGCGCGAAGGCATCACCTACGGAGCGCCCCTCTACGTGACCTTCCTCCTCAATGAAGGGAAGGGCGCCAAGGAGGAGAAGGTGTTCATGGGCGAACTGCCGCTCATGACCCCGCAGGGCACCTTTGTCATCAACGGCGCCGAGCGGGTGATCGTCAGCCAGCTCCACCGATCCCCCGGCCTGGCGTTCGAGGCCACGCAGCATCCCAACGGCAAGATGCTCCACAGCTTCCGCATCATCCCCGACCGCGGCTCGTGGTACGAGGCGCAGTTTGACACGAGCGACCTGCTTTACGTCTACCTCGACCGCAAAAAGCGCCGCCGCAAATTCCTCACGACCACCTTTTTCCGCGCCCTGGCTTTCCTGGATGGCGACGAGAAGGACAAGAAGAAGGACGACAAGACGCGGGGCACCGACGCGGAAATCCTCAAGATGTTCTACGAGATCGAGGATCTCACCGTCAAGGAAGCCGAGAAGCTGGAAGACATCGGCAACAAGGTGCTCATCGAAGATGCGATGGACGACAACAACGCCAGCGTCGTTGCCCGCGCCTTCGAGCCGCTCTCCAAGGCGGTCGTGAAGCAGATTGCGGAAATCGGCATCAGCAAAATCAAGGTCGTC
The DNA here is from genome assembly GCA_964652165.1 of uncultured Bifidobacterium sp. Lineage (GTDB taxonomy): Bacteria > Verrucomicrobiota > Verrucomicrobiia > Limisphaerales > JADJPG01 > DASTLJ01. Next base: position 2,182 of record CAZZAQ010000281.1, on the reverse strand, counting down.
GACACCACGACCGACGATGGGATCATCATCAAGTGCATGAAGAAGGATCCCACCAAGGACGAGGAAGAAGCCCTCAAGGACATCTACCGCCGGCTGCGTCCGGGCGATCCGCCGACCGCCGCCAACGCCCGCGCACTCATCAAACGCCTGTTCTTCGACCACAAGCGCTATGACCTGGGCCGCGTCGGCCGCTACAAGATCAATCAGAAGCTGGGCCACACCGATAAGAACGACTCGCGCATCCTGACCAAGAACGACTTGATCGCCGCCACCAAGTACTTGCTTCGCCTCAAGAAGGGCGAGGGAAGCACCGACGACATCGATCATCTCGGCAGCCGGCGCATCCGCACCGTGGGCGAACTGCTGGCCAACCAGTGCCGCGTCGGCCTGGCCCGCACCGAGCGTCTCGTCAAGGAGCGCATGACGCTCTTCGATCAGGGTCTTGAAGCCATGACGCCCCAAAAGCTGATCAACCCCAAGGCGCTTTCCGCCGTCATCCGCGACTTCTTCGGCCGTTCGCAGCTCAGCCAGTTCATGGACCAGATCAACCCGCTGGCCGAGCTGACCCACAAGCGCCGCCTCTCGGCCCTCGGGCCGCGT
>CAZZAQ010000281.1:0-1572 GCA_964652165.1 uncultured Bifidobacterium sp. | reverse complement strand
ACCGCAAGCGCGCCGGCTTCGAGGTTCGCGACGTGCACATCTCGCACTACGGCCGCATCTGCCCCATCGAGACGCCCGAAGGCCCGAACATCGGCCTCATTGCGTCTCTGGCGACCTTCGCCCGCGTCAACGACTTCGGCTTTCTCGAAACGCCTTACCGCAAGGTCGAGAAAGGCCGCGTCAAAGAGCACATCGATTATCTCACCGCTGACCGCGAGGAAACCTATATCGTCGCCCAGGCCAATGCGCCCCTGGACGACAAGGGGCATTTCACGACCAAGACCGTCTCTTGCCGCGCCAAGACCGACTTCGTCGACGTCGATGCGGACCGCGTCGATTACATGGACGTGTCGCCCAAGCAGTTGGTGTCCGTGGCCGCGGCCCTCATCCCCTTCCTGGAGCACGACGACGCAAACCGGGCCCTGATGGGCTCGAACATGCAGCGGCAGGCCGTGCCGCTGCTGGTCACCGAGGCGTTCGTCGCCACCGGCCTCGAAGAGCGCGTCGCCCGCGACTCGCGCGCGGTGCTCTGCGCCGAGGAACCGGGCAAAGTCGCCTCCGTCACCGCCAACCAGGTTGTCATCACCGAAAAGGGCGACCTGCCTGACACCAAGAAGCGGCTCAAGCACGACCCGGCCAACGGCGTGTATGTCTATCCGATCCGCAAATTCATGCGCTCCAACGCGGCGACCTGCATCAACCAAAAGGTGCTCGTCGAAAAAGGCGACCACGTCAAAAAGGGCCAGATCATCGCCGACGGCCCCTGCACCGAAGGCGGCGAACTGGCCCTGGGCCGCAACGTCCTCTGCGCCTTCATGCCGTGGAACGGCTACAACTTCGAGGACGCCATCCTCATCTCCGAGCGCATCGTCAAGGACGACATCTTCACCAGCATCCACATCGACGAGTTCGAAGTCGGCGCCCGCGACACCAAGCTCGGCCCCGAGGAAATCACGCGCGACATCCCCAACCTGGGCGACGAGGCCCTCAAGAACCTCGGCGCCGACGGCGTCATCCGCGTCGGCGCGGAGGTCAAGCCCGGCGACATCCTCGTCGGCAAGATCACCCCCAAGTCCGAGACCGAACTGGCCCCCGAAGAGCGCCTCCTGCGCGCCATCTTCGGCGAAAAAGCCGCCGACGTGAAAGACACCTCCCTCAAGGTCCCCTCCGGCACTTACGGCATCATCATGGACGTGAAGGTCTCCTCGAAGAAGGAATCCGACCGCGACAAGGACAAACCGTCCACCTCCGACGTGAGGAAAGTCGCCCGGCAGGTCCAGGAGGAATACAAGACCAAACTGGACGAACTACGCGAGCAGCTCACCGAGGCGCTCTCCAACATCCTCCTGGGCGAAAAGATTCCGCTCGACGTGGTGAACAGCGAGACCGGCGAAATCATCATCCCGGCCAATCGCAAAATCACCAAGACCCTCCTGCGCAAGCTGGCGTCGGTCTATGATCGCATCGAGATCGATCCCTCGCCCATTCGCAACAAGATCAACGAAATCATCGGCAGCTTCAAAAAGAAGTTCGACGAACTCCAGATGCAGCACGACCAGGAGGCCGAACGGG
>CAZZAQ010000280.1:2574-6464 GCA_964652165.1 uncultured Bifidobacterium sp. | reverse complement strand
GCACCATGCGCTCGCCGTAGGCGCCGTTGGCCAACACCGCCACTTTGCCTTGCGCCGGGACGCACGTTGCAAAAACGGCTTCGATGCCGAACGTCCCGCTGCCTTGAAGCAGAATGACTTCGTTCCCGCTCTCGCGGGAAAGGCCGGCCGCGGCAAGCAATTGCTCGCGCACCTGGCGCACGACGGCGTTGAACTCAAAGTGCCACGAGCCGGCGTCGTGCAACATCGCTTGCTTGACGGACAAGCTGGTGGTCAGCGGCCCCGGCGTAAAGAGCAGCTTGTCACGGGCGGCGGGAAGAGACGGCTCTGGTTTCATCGACTGTAACTTATGAGGGCCGAGTCTGCCGTGCCCGACCTTTGCGGTCTAGCGGCGAAATCCGGCAGGCCAAATCCGGCTTCTACAGCCCTACCGGTGGGAGAGCCGGCATCCTGCCGGCGAGTTTCAGTCGGCCAGAGAGCGCGACTCGCCGGCTGGAAGCCGGCGCTCCCAGCGGCAGACTCCTCAGCAGCGCCATGCGGGCCCGGAGGATCGAGAAGGCTTCGACTTCGGGAGGCCGCTCCTCTACACTGCGCGGCGGTGCTCGAGTCGCTTACGGAACAACTTCGCGCCGCGCAGGCGCTCTCTCTGGAACAGGTGCGCGCGGCCATCCTCTCGTTGACGGAGGAACTGGTCCCGGTCGAGTCGAAGGCCGATTTCCTGGCGGCGCTGGCGGAGAAAGGCGAGACTGTGGAGGAGATCGCCGCGTTCGCCCGGGAGTTGCGCGAACGGTCGATCTCCCCGCCGCTGGACCCCGAGACTCGGGCCCGAGAGATCCTCGATGTCTGCGGCACGGGCGGCGACAAGCTGAACACCTTCAACATCTCGACGACGGTTGCCCTCGTGGCCGCGGCGGCGGGGGTGACGGTGGCCAAGCACGGCAATCGAGCCGTCACGTCGCAGTCAGGCAGCGCCGACGTGCTGGAGGCCCTGGGCTTGCGCATCGACCTCGGGCCGGAGGCGGCGGCCCGGTCGTTGCGGCAGCGGGGCTTCGCGTTTTTCTTCGCGCCGAAATATCACCCGGCCTTCCGGCACATCGGGCCGGCGCGCAAACTGTGCGCGGAGCGCGGGCAGCGGACGATTTTCAATTTCCTCGGGCCGCTGCTCAATCCGGCGCGGCCCAGCGCCCAGCTTGTGGGCGTCCCGCGCCCGGAGTTGTGCGAGCCAATCGCGCGCGTGCTCCAGTCCCTCGGAGTCAGGCGCGCAATGGTGGTGTGCGGCGCCGTGTCCGACAGCGAGTTGGCCGGAGGCGGAACGTTTCTGGACGAGCTGTCGACGCTGGGCGAGACGACCGTGGCGGAGTTTTACCAGGATCGGGGTTTTGCGGTTTCGACGATGGAGGCGGAACACTTTCCACTTCAGCCCGCGACGCTGGCGGACCTTGAGGGCGGTGACTGCGACGCGTCCGCGGCGATGGTGCGGGCGATTCTCGACGGGAGGGAGCGTGGGCCCAAACGCGACGCGGTGCAGTTGAACGCAGCGGCGGCGTTGTTCGTCGCGGGCCGGGCGCCGAGCATTTCGGAGGGCTGGGAACTCGCGGCCAAGGTGATCGACAGCGGCGCGGCCCGGGCGAAACTGGCGGAATTGGCGCAGCCGATGTAAGCGGGGGTTTTCGCACGCTTCTGGCCGCGGTAGTCGCCTCTCATTAACACCCCGCTTCAGCGGGGTGTCGGGCCGGGAGGAGTGGAGAAACCGTTTCAACGGTTTCTTGCACCCACTCGAAAACCGTTGAAACGGTTTCTCGTCTCGTTCCGCCCGAACACCCCGCTAAAGCGGGGTGCTAATGAGAGCAGACTCTCAGAGACGAGAAATCTGCGAAATATCCGGGTCAAGCGGGGCGTTACAAGCAAGGCCGGGATTTTCCAGTTGGAATCGCTACGGCAGTCTGGCAACCATTCGCCCGATTCGACTCAGAGACCATCGCGAAGGACCAAAGCCTATGTTCAAGATCCAAGGGGCCGACCAGAAGGAATACGGACCGATCAGCGCCGACGTGCTGCGCCAGTGGATTGCCGAGCGCCGCGCCGACGGACGCACGTTGGTGCAGGCCGCGGGCACGACCGCCTGGCGGCCGCTGGCGGAGTTTCCCGAGTTCGCCGAGGCGCTGGCTGACGGTCCGCGCACTCCGGCGGCCCCGGGGCCGGCCCCTGGCCCGACGCCCCTGCCGGCAGTGCCGGCGAAGACGAGCGGGATGGCAGTGACGTCAATGGTACTGGGCATCCTCGGTTTCTGCACGGCGATCACGTCGCTCATCGGGTTGCCGCTGGGCATCATTTCGCTGCTGAAGATCAAAGGAAGCGGCGGAAGATTGCAGGGTCAGGGATTCGCGATAGCAGGCATCTGCACATCGGGGCTGTCCCTGCTGATGATCCCAGTCCTCGCCGGGCTGATGCTTCCCGCACTGGCCAAGGCCAAACAACGGGCGCAATCGATCAATTGCGTGAGCCAGATGAAGCAACTGGCCCTGGGCCTGCGCCTTTACGCCAACGACAACAAGGACACGTTCCCGCCGGCGGACACCTGGTGCGATTCGATTCAAACCTACGTCGGAAGTTCGCAGATCTTCCAGTGCCGGGCGGACACGAGCGGCCAGCGCAGCAGCTTCGCCCTCAACAAGAAGGTGGCGGGAAAGGATTTGGCCAAAGTGGACCCTCGCACGGTCCTCCTGTTCGAGGTCGAAGGCGGCGGCGGATGGAACGAATCCGGCGGCCGGGAGCTGATGATGCCCAGGTCGCGCCACGGCCAAACCGTGGTGGTGGGCCTGGCCGACGGCAGCGTGCAGCAGATCCGGGCCAACCAGGTCAACACGTTGCGCTGGGATCCGTGACGCGAACGCGATCAGACAGTCTTCGCTTCGCCGCCCATGTACAAAATCCTCGGCACGGACAACAAGGAGTACGGCCCCGTGCCGGCCGAGCAACTCCGGCAATGGATCCTCCAAGGCCGCGCCAACCGCAACACGCTGGCGCAGGCCGAAGGCGGTACAAGTTGGAAGCCACTGTCGCTGTTTCCGGAGTTCTCGGCGACGCTCGGCGGCGTGGCGCCTACGCTGCCCGCGCCGCAGCCGGTTCAAGCCGTTTCGGATGGGACCAACGGGCTGGCGGTCGCCAGCCTGGTGGCGGGGATCGTTTCCCTTCCGGGTCTGGCTTGTTGCTGTTTTCCCACGCTGCTGAGCGCTCCACTGGGGCTTGTTTTCGGCATCATTGCACTGGTGCAACTCAAAGCCCGCCCGCAGCAAGCGGGCCGAGGCATGGCCTGGACGGGAATCGCCCTCTCGGTCGCTGCTCTTATGCTCGTTGTCGTCCTGATGTTCCTCGGAGTGTTCGCCGGGCAAATCGAGAAGTGGAACAAATAAGTAAACCAGGGAAAAGCATCGTATGTATAAAATCATCGGAGGCGACGGCCGGCAATACGGGCCAATCAGCATCGAGCAAGTCCGCCAGTGGATCGCGGAAGGCCGAGCCAACGCCCAGACCCTCGCGCAGGCGGAAGGCGCGGCGGATTGGAAACCGCTCGGGACCTTCTCCGAGTTCGCGGGCGGGTTCCCGCCGCCACATACCCCGCCCACGCTTCAGCCAGATGACTTGCGCAAATCCAAGCTCGTCGCGGGGTTGCTGGGAATTTTCGTCGGCGGCTTCGGGATTCACCGGTTTTACCTTGGCTACGTTGGCATCGGCGTCGCGCAGATTATCGTGACGATCTTCACGTGCGGCATCGGCGGCCTCTGGGGATTCATCGAAGGCATTCTCATCCTGGTCGGCAGCGCCATCACGACCGATGCCGAGGGCCGCCCGCTGAAGGAGCAATGACAGAAGCGGGAAGAACGGCGGGATTGGAGTGATGGGGTAATGGA
>CAZZAQ010000280.1:0-2474 GCA_964652165.1 uncultured Bifidobacterium sp. | reverse complement strand
GTAATGGGGTAATGGAGTAATGGGGTAATGGAGTAATGGGGTAATGGAGTAATGGGGTAATGGAGTAATGGAGTAATGGAGTATTGGAGTATTGGGTTGCTGGAGTAATGGAGTATTGGAGTGATGGAGTATTGCGAACGCTTCCCAACAACACCCCATTACTCCATCACTCCAACACCCCATGACTCCATCACTCCAACACCCCAGCACTCCATCACTCCAGCAACCCAATACTCCAATACTCCATTACTCCAATACTCCATCACCCCAATCCCTCCCCGCCCTCCCGTTTTCCCGTGACCCCGCGCCCGCTTCTTGCGACAAATCCCCATGCCGAAGCTTGCTCCCATCCAGATTAAACAGTCCCTCCGCCGCGTTCCCCGTTGGCGAAAGGCGGGCCGCGTCATTCGCCGGACGTACGAATTCAAGGACTTCGTCGCCGCGATGAAGTTCGTCAACGCCGCCGCGCGCGCCGCGGAAAAGGCCTGGCACCACCCCGACATCGACATCCGCTGGAACAAGGTGACGCTGGCGCTCACCACGCACGACCAGGGTGGGCTGACGGAGAAAGACTTTGAACTGGCGGCGCGGTTCGACGCGCTGGCGTGACTAGCCGGTAACTCGCCCGATGATCTCGAGGACACGACGGTCCGTAGCCGCCGACGTGAGGAGGCGGAGAACGTGGACGCACGGTCCATCCGCCTCCTCACGTCGGCGGCTACGATTGTTCGCGAGTAATGCGGATTAGGAAGGAATCTCATTTGGCCGTGAAGCCCGCCAGTTCCGCCCGCGCCGCGCGCGAATTTTTCAAGCGCCAATTCGGTGCGCCCCCGACCCGCATCGTCACCGCGCCCGGCAGGCTCGAACTGCTCGGCAACCACACCGATTACAACGCCGGCCTCGTCCTCGCCTTCGCCATCGACCGCGCCACGTCGCTCGCCGTCGACCCGCGCACCGGCGGCCAGGTTCGGATCGTTTCCTCCGCCTTTCCCGACCCGGTCGAGTTCGCCATCGATCAGCTCCACAAAGATCCCGCCGCGCCGTGGGCCAACTACGTCAAAGGCGTCCTCCACCAGCTTCGCGCCCGCGGCGTGCATTTCACCGGCTTCAGCGCCGCGGTCCACAGCACCCTTCCGATGGGCGCCGGCATGAGCAGTTCGGCCGCGCTCGAAGTGGCCACCGCCCTGGCCGTGCGCGAACTGCACCCCTACACCCTCACGCTCACCGGTTGCACCGTCCCGCCGCGCCGCAACGACGACGGCGCCCTGCCTCCGCTCACTACTGCGGAGAAACTCGAGATCGCCCGGTTGTGCCAGGCCGCTGAAAACGAATTCGTCGGCGTGCAATGCGGACTGCTCGATCCCATCGTCTCCCTCTTCGGCCGCGCCCATCACGCCATCGAACTGGACTGCCAATCCCTCGCCATTGAACCCGTCCCGATGATCGGCGACATCGCCATCGTCGTCTGCCCCAGCGGCGTGAAACACGAACTGGCCGGCGGCCAATACAACGAACTGCGCCGCCACTGCGAATCCGCCGCCCGCGCCCTCGGTGTCAAGACCCTTCGCTCTGTCGATCCGCCGACGCTGGCCGCCAACAAAGCCCGCCTTACTGAGCGCGAATTCGATTGCGTCTGCCACATCGTCGGCGAGAACCAACGCGTCCACTTCGGCACGCGAGCGCTGCGCGACGGCGACTTCGAGCAATTCGGCCATTACCTCTTTCAGAGCCACGAGAGCTCCCGCGACCATTTCCGGAACAGTTGCCCCGAACTCGACACCCTCGTCGAACTGGCCCGCGCCCATCCCGCCTGCCTTGGCGCGCGGCTGACCGGCGGCGGCTTCGGCGGCGCGACCCTGAACCTCGTGCGCCGCGACGCCGTGACCGACTTCACTCGCGCCCTTGCCGCCGGCTACGAAGGCCGCACCGGCCGCCCCACCGAACCGATGCTCTGCCAGATCGCTGATGGGGCCAGCGGCCATTCCTCACCATGAGCTTGAGGACACGACGGTCTGTAGCCGCCGACGTGAGGAGGCGGAAAACGTGGACGCACGGTCCATCCGCCTCCTCACGTCGGCGGCTACGATCGGGCGCCGCTGCGCAGGAATTTGGCGTAGCTGCGACCGTGAGGTCGCGGGACGGAGTCGCAGAAGCTTGGGAAGCAGCATCGTTTTCGTTCCCGCTTGAAAATTTCAGCCTGCGACCTCACCAGCTTGTGTAAAAACTCCAAAATTGCGTTTTGGAAAAGCGAAAAAAGGGTCGTCGGGACCCTCGCCGTTCGGAAAAGCGCGTCATATCCAAAACTAGGAGGTCGGTTTTTCGACTCTATTCCGCGATCGGGAGTTTTTACACAACCTGTCACGGTCGCAGCTACACTAAACCGATACGCCGCTGCCGCGGCGCCCCGACAGTTATCTTATGGTTCATCACGGAATTGCGGGGAACTTCGGCAAGCTGAACGCCAACGGCGTTCC
>CAZZAQ010000279.1:1148-6466 GCA_964652165.1 uncultured Bifidobacterium sp. | reverse complement strand
CAGAGGCGCGAGCGTGGCTCTATCCAACGCGCTCAGGAACAGCCCCGACTTCTGCGGCCCGTAGGTGTCACGCCCGCGCTCCAGCAACGTGTCGGCGTAGCGATAGACGACGGGCAGATAAGGCGAGGGCGGAACCGGCGCCTTCGGAATTTCGCCACCCTGCACGGCGCCAACCAATCCCATCACGGCGAGGAACAAGAACCCTTTGATTCCTGCCCTATCCACACTCCTATGGCCGCGGGAAAAGCGCGAGTGTGTCATGGGAGGAAACCGTCAATGAATTTCAGGTACCCTTGCCGGCCTTCCAGCTTGGTATGGCGTTCGACTGACTTCCGCAGCTCGCGCAAGCAATCGACCAGTAGTGGCACCGGGACGGCCGGAAAGCCTTGCTCAGCCCCCAGCAAACTCTCGCCGCGCCCGAGCCGGAGCTCGCACATGTCCTTCAGTGCATCGAAAGTGACTCGGTCAAGTCCGCTCAGTGAAGGCGGCTTGGCTAAGTGCCCGCGGGCCTCAGCCCGATACCACTCGAAGGCCGCTTCGTAGGCGCGCTGCGCCACGTAGTCCGTCATATCCGGATGCTTGCGCCAGACTTCGACCACGACAAATTCGAGGTTCTGGAGAACATCAAGGTTTCGGTCGTCCATATTCAGGAGGTTTGCTGCTTAACGATCAATCGTGTTGCTCGGAATCCGTTGCTTCAGTCCGTGCGTCGCCGCGTGGACTTCCAGCAATGCCAGCGCGAGCGAATCGCAACCGGTTATGGTTTCGTAGTGCCCTGTCTTCAGGCTGGCGCGTGGGAGCGGGTTGTCCTGCCAGAACACCTCCACGGCCATCTGCGCGAACGCGCGGGCTTGTTCGAGGTAAGTCGTCCGCTTCGTGAAGCGCCACGCCGCGACTTGCGCGCTGATCGCGTGGGCGAAACTCATCGGCCAGGCGTCCACGTCTTCCTCGGGACGCGAACCCAGATAGGCATCCGCGAAGGCAATCAGCGCCTCCTGATAGGCCGGGTGGTTCGTCTGCTCGTACCGCGCCAGGCAGAACATGGCGGACGACGCCAGCGTGCCCGCGCTGTAGCCCGCCTGCCACTTGGGCGGGATGTAACCGTTCGTATCGCCGCGCAGTTGCTTTTGTAGATCTGCGAGAATCAATTCATCCTCCTTCGCGGCAAATGCGCGCAGGCGCGACGCCAGCGGTGCGGGCACCATCGTCGCCGCCAGCTCGCACTCCAGTGGCCCGATAGTCGCCGCCAGCGAGCCGTCCTTCTGAATGCGCTTCCGCTCGAAGCGCGCCAGCAACGTCTCGATAGCTTGCAGGAAGACGCTGTTCGTTTCGACTCCCGTTCCCGTCGCAGAGGAGGAGGCCGTGGAGGGTGCGTCGCCGCTGTTGGCGCTCCCGCGCTCACGATACTTCCATGCATAACACCACGTCCCGATGTAAAAGCCCGCGTGCCGCGCGAAGTCCTTTCCATCCACCGGCCCGTGCTCGAAGTAAGGCGCGTGCCGGTCGAATCCGCCGGTCTTATGATTCGCGATCTGATGCTCCCACAACCCCAGCGCGAACTTCCTGCTCGGGTCCGCCGCGAGCTCGAAGCAGCGATCCCACAGCATCCACGGCCGGGCGAACTCGTGCATCATCTCCTCCCCGCCGCTGATCGGCACGTCGTGCACCACGTCCCACGACAAATGCTCGCCCCACGGCAGCAGGCTCGTCTTCGGCGACATCGTGTGGTTGAAGAACCAGGTCAACTCTTCGTCCGCGACCTTCGCGTAGCGCGCGTCGCCCGTGATCTCGCTCAACGTGTAGAAGACGCGCAGCAGGTTCTGGTCGAGCATCGGGTTGGCGCCGTTCATCTCCACCCACGGTCGCCCCGGCCGGTCGCCGCGCCGGATGCCGCCGGGCGGCGCCGGGCGCACTTTGAGCGGCGCCAGCGTGGTCCGGTCCAGCGCGCTGAGCAGCAACCCGCTCTTTTGCGTGCCGTAAGTGTCCCGCCCGCGCTCGATCATCGTGTCCGCGTAACGCCGGACCACGTCGAGGAAGTTGGTGGAAGCCCCCTGCGCGCCGTGCGTCGCCAGCGCGAAGCCAAGCAGGAGCAAGAAAGATGCTTTCATTCGTGCGCGAGGCGAACTTAGCTGACGGCATCGCCTTTGAGCAATGCTGACAGTTGGTGGTGGTGTGTCGTGACCCGGACCTGTCGAACAACTACGAGGAAAGTTGGGTTCGAATACCGCTCAAGAATGAGCGGCCACGGGTTCGTGACGCAACACCAGAATATCCGACCGCTGCAACGTGACGAGCGCGATGGTTCGGCCCTGTGCGTCGAGAAATTCCACCTCAAAGCCATCGGGCGGGTACACCTCCACGACCGTCCCCACCTGTCCGGAAACCAGACCGTCCTGCGGACGCTCCTCCAGGAGCGCCACCACATCAAGCAATTTCACCGGGCCGTTCTGCACGCCATTCAACTAGCACGTAACAACTGACGAGGCGAGGGAAATCCTCGCCGGGCCGCGCGTTCCACGCGCTGCGCAGGCGTGCCGATTTCCTGCCGAACGTCGCCGTGAGATCCATGATGTAACGCTGACCGTGCTCGTCACACTTGCCCAGCTCGCAGTCCAGTTCACGCGCCGCCTGCAGCAGTTGGTCGCGCAGCCAGTCTGCCGGCATTTCCGAGCGCTTTCTCCGCGGTAGTGCATGAACTCCTGGCTCGACACCACCTGGCATTTCCGGTAACAGTCGAACCCGCAGCCAGCTATGGCGGAAACCTTTACCTACAACGTTTTCCTGAGCCACAACGCGAAGGACAAGGCGCGGGTGCGGCGACTGGCGGAGCGCTTGCGGGCGGTTCGTGGCCGTGCGCAAGCACCCTGGTTCGATGAATGGGTCATCAAGCCGGGCGGTTCCCCTCACCCATCGGGTGGGAGAGGGGTCAGGCGTGCGGGCCTGGCCATTGAGCGCAGGCTGGAGGCGACGCGCGTGCAGGTGCTGTGTCTGTCACCGGCGGCGCTGGGATCAGCCTGGCTGGAGCGCAGCACCGTTGGGAGGGGCAACCTGCCCTTTCGCGATCTGCCAAACGCTGGCCGCCACTTCATCTCGCTCCTCCTGGCCGACTGCAAACTCCCGGACACGCTGCGGCGTTAGCAACAAGATGAAGCTCACCGGAGCTTTTCTTGGAATCTTGTGCGAACGCGCTAAAATGCGCGCAACATTGAATAACGAATCCTTTTGAGAGCGCTCTATGCCAAAAGCCAAGCAATCCATCGGCGAGGTCAAGTTGACGGCTGACCAGATTCAATACCTGAAGGAGAAGATGTCGCACTTGGCGGAGCGGAATCCATCGTGTGGCATCAAGCCAACGGACTATGCCGCGCTGTATCCGTACTTGGCCATCCAGAAAATCACGTACCTCTACGATGACGAACTGTTCGAGGGTCTCAAATTTGTGGATCAGAGGAAGACGGGCAAGTCCGAGGAATTGCTGGACGCTTACTTGATTGCTGACCAAGGAGACGAGATTCAACTGAAGCTGTTTCAGTTCAAGTTTCGAGAGAACTACGACGGTGGAATTTCAACGAAAGACCTTTATGCGTTCGTGGACCGAATGAACCGGGTTTTCCTGAGGGGCGACCTGCAAGACTCCAAGACATTGGAGGCTTTCAAAGAAGTTCGAGAGGCCCTCGACGAGGCACGCGTGTCCAATAAACGCGCCCTCTCTCGGATTCAGTGCTACTACATTGTCAACGGCCAGAACATATCGGAGACCGATGCCGCAAAGGTGCAAGAAATTCGGGACACGTTTTCCCACGACCGCCAGACATCTGGGTTCACCTTTGAGACCTACGGTGGGCTCGACATTTACAATCTGCACGTTCATGGCCGAATACCCATCCAAGAGGAATTGCTTGAACTCACGTATGAGATGGGCGACCGCTCCTTCCTCCATCACAACATCGGCGTAAATCCCAACGGGATGCCTCGACAGGTTTTGGTGGGTTTTGTTAACGTGAACCAATTGATCCGATTGGTGGATCGCTACAACAACAACGAACTGTTCGAGAAAAACGTCCGTTTGTTCCTTGGCACTGGGAAAGAGGTCAATCGTCGCATCATCGAAACCATCACGGGCAATCAAAGTGTCTGGTTTGGGTTTATGAATAATGGCGTGAGCATCACAGCCGATACCGTGGCCGTTGATTTGCCTCCTAGCAAAAAGAAAGTCAAGATGCGGCTGAAGGGAATGCAAATCATTAACGGCTGTCAAACAGTTAACGCGCTCTACCACGCGAAGTACGCAACGGAGTTGAAGGACCGTTTCCAAGGAAACTCGAATGTCCTCGTACGAATCTACCAAGTAGAACCAGCGAATAAGGCTTTCCTTGATGCCCTGATTATTGCCACCAACTCGCAGAATGCGATCCGTCCCGAGGATCTGATTTCCAATGACAACATCCAAAAAGCTCTGCAACAGATCTATCAAGAATACGGCATCGGCTATGAACGCAAGGAGGGTGAGACCTTGCCGGGACACAGCTACCGGATGACTTTCAGCAAGGAACAGGCGGCGATGGCCTACTTGGGGGTCTTTATGGGCAACTGCTCCAAGCTGCGCAATTCACTGAGTCGGCGCGAATTTTTTCGGGAAGGCGACGACTACTACAAGGCTTTCAACCTGCGCGGCGAAGAGGGTGAGACGCAGCCCGGCCCACTGCCCGACGGTTTTGCGCTCAACGAAAATGCCAATCCCCGCGCTCTACAGATCCTCGCCGCACGCTGCCTGGAGGAAATCTGCCGGTCAGGCATCTCAGCCATTCTGGACAAGCGGGAGCGCGGTTCTCTGCGCAAGGGTGCCTACTACTTGGCACGCATCATTTATCTGAAACAGCAGAAACACATCGATGATTTGGTTAGCAAAACAAGTCCTCAAATCCGAAAAGCCGACGTAGCGCAAAAGCTGATCGATCCCGTGACCAAGTCAGGCAAGGACACGTTCAACGATGCGAGGAATACCTTTAATCAAGCGTTGGAAGGCTATTTGGCAAAGGAGGGCGGAAACGAAGATGCTGCCCTGAAAAACTCCGCATTCGCCCGTCAGGTTGACGCGCGCGCAAAGCCGGAAGGCCAATAATCGCTAGCTTGATCACTATCTACACCTCCAAGTGCTGATTGTACTCCGGCACCAGCACCTCGGCTTTCGGCTTGAGCATTCGCAATGTCTCGGCCCACGCCAGGCACTGCTGTTCCTCGCCGTGGATGACGGAAATCTTTTTGATGTCACCCGTGAGCCGCTCGACGTAACGCTTGAGTTCTTCCCGGTCGGCGTG
>CAZZAQ010000279.1:0-1138 GCA_964652165.1 uncultured Bifidobacterium sp. | reverse complement strand
AAAGCGTCGATGGAGGCGATGCGCGCCCGGACGGCGTGGGGCTCGCCGAAGATGTTGACCGGGTTCTGTCCTCGCAGGATTTGGCATCCCAGCGTGTGCTCCGCGCAATAGCCGATGAAGAGCACCAGGTTTTTCTCGTCGCCGATGTTGTTGCGCAGGTGATGTCGGATCCGCCCCGCCTCCGCCATGCCCGACGCGCTGATGATGATGGCCGGGTCTTTCAGCTCGTTGAGCTTCTTCGAGTGCGCCAACTCGCGGATGTAGGTCAGGTTTTCCATCCCGAACGGGTTCGCCTTCTCGCGGAGAAACGCATAGATGAACTCGTTGAAACATTCTGAGTGGAGGCGGTACACCTCCGTCGCGTTCGTGGACAGCGGGGAATCGACGTAGATCGGCACCGGCTGGAGCCGCCGGTCGTCGATCAACTGGTGCAGCTCGAACACGATCTGCTGCGTGCGCCCGACCGAGAACGCCGGGATGATGACCTTGCCCCGGCGCGCGAGCGTCTCGCTCACGAGCACGCGCAACTCCTCCTCCGCGTCCTTCTTCGCCGAGTGCACGCGGCCACCGTAGGTCGCTTCGATCTGGAGAAAATCCACGTTCTCGACGACCTCCGGGTCGCGCAAAATGTCGTCGCCTCCGCGCCCCACGTCCCCGCTGAAGAGATACCGGAAGGCCCGCCCGCCTTCGCGCACGTCGAGCACCACCTGCGCGCTGCCCAGGATGTGCCCCGCGTCGCGAAACGTCACCGTCAGCCCGTCGGGCATTGGCAGTGGCCGGTCGTAAGTGGATGTGGCGAAGTGCCGCAGCGCCCGGTCCGCGTCGTTGGAGGAATAGAGCGGCTCGACGGGCGGCAACCCTTTCTTGGCCCGCTGCCGCGATACGAACTCCGCGTCGTCCTTCTGGATGCCGGCCGAATCCTCCAGCATGATGGCGGCCAGGTCCCGAGTGGCGTAGGTCGCGTAAATGTTTCCCGAGAACCCCTGCCGGCAAAGGTTGGGCAGGTTCCCGACGTGATCGATGTGCGCGTGGGAGACCACGCAGCAATCCAGTTCGGCCGGGTCGAATGGGAAATGCCGGTTGCGCTCGATGGACTCCTCGCGCCGCCCCTGGTAAAGCCCACATTCCAGGAGCACCT
>CAZZAQ010000278.1:0-6466 GCA_964652165.1 uncultured Bifidobacterium sp. | reverse complement strand
GGAAGTGCCCTTCACTGACCATTTTTTCCAGGTCGCGGTTGGTGGCCGCGATGAGGCGGACGTCCACGCGGATGGTGCGCGTAGAGCCCAGGCGCTCGAACTCCTGTTCCTGCAGCACGCGCAACAGCTTGGGTTGCAACTCGGGCGGAATGTCGCCCACCTCGTCGAGGAACAGCGTGCCCTGGTGGGCCAGCTCCAGCCGCCCGATCTTCTGGCTGATGGCGCCGGTGAAGGCGCCCTTTTCGTGCCCGAAGAGTTCACTCTCCAGCAGGCCGGTGGGAATGGCGGCGCAGTTGAGCTTGATGAAGTTGCGCCCCTTCCGGCCGCTGAGGTTGTGAATGGCACGCGCCACTCGCTCCTTGCCGGTGCCGGTTTCGCCCAGCAACAGGACCGTGGCATCGCTGGGGGCGACGGTTTCTGCCTGCGCCAGCGCCTGCTTGAGGGCCGCGCTCTCCCCGATGATCTCCTCGAACCCGTACTCCAGGCGGATTTCCTCCTCCAGATACAGCTTCTCCTCGGCCAATTCGGCGATGCGGCGGTAAGCGGCGGCGTTCTCCACGGCCAGCGCCACCTGATCGGCGATCTGCCGCAGCAGCGCGAGGTCCGGTTCGCTGAAAGCGTCCTCCTGAGAGCTGAGCAGGTTGAGCGTCCCCAACTCTCCCTTGCTGGTAAGCAGCGGCAGGCAGCAAAGAGAGCGGACGCCTTGTACTTTCTCCGCCAAGGCGGCGTTCGCGCCCAGGGCGGCAATCTCCGCCGCTCCCAGAACCATGGCCTTGCGCGCCTTGAGCGACTGCCAGCCGGGTGCTTCGGTTGCCCTCAGTACCAACTCTTCCTTCAGCTCTTTGCTGCCGGGCGCGGGCTCCAGTGCGTAGATACGGACGCGATCGCTGCCCGGCTGGCCGAGTGCCAATTGGGCACGCTCGAAGCGGATCACGCGACCCACGCAAGCGGTGATGGCGGGCAGCAGGTCGCCCAGTTCCAGATGCGATACCAGAGCGTTGTTTATGTCCAGCAGGACCTGCAAGCGGTCGCGGTCCGAAACCAGGGCCTGCTGAGAGCGCAGGTTCTCCACCGCCACCGCCACCAGACCGGCCACACGCTGCATAAACTCCAGGTCCGCCTCCAGGTACGCCGAAGGGCGCGAACTGCCGAATCCTATGGCGCCCAGCCGGCTCTGGGCCGTGGTCATGGGAAGCACGCAATAGGACCTCAGCCCGCGCTTGCGCAGCACGTTGAGCAGTTCGGGGAAGCGGGTTTCCGCCTGCAGATCGGCAATCAGCAGCGGTTCCTGGTGCTGCCAGACGTGGGCGCTGGCCGGGTCGTCAATTTCGAGCCGGATAGGAACCGGCGACTGCTCGGGCGTGACATTCTCCCAAATGTTCATGCGCATCAGGTGGCGGCCGTCTTCCTGCAGCACGAAGTTGACCACATCGTAGGGAGTCACCTGGCGCAGGCGCTTGGCGAGCTGGTGGAAAAGCGCGGGCAGCGTGGTATGCAGCACCAGCAGCTCCGCGGCATCGAGCAGGGCACGGTAGCGCGACTCCTCGAAGGCGCCGCCGTCGCGAATGGGCAGTGGGCTGGCCATGGACATGGTTATGGATATGTTACTACCAGGAATGCATGATGAGATGCAGCCCGGGGCCGGACCCGTTGCCCAGCGGGGGTTTACGCCAAGGCGGCGTTCGGACAGAAGTCGAGCCACGCCGGGTAGCCCGGCAGCCAGGTCTCGCCCAACGCGACCAGCTTCGCGCCCTTACGCGCCGCCTGCTCCATCAGCTTCACCGCCTTGCGCACGCTGGCGGCGAGGTCGAGATACACAGGCGCGACTTGAATTGCAGCCACGCGAACGGTTTGCGGCTTCTTCTTCATGCGGTCATCCTTCGGTCATTTTTCGGGCGGGGGTTGGGAATCGAAGGTCAGCTTCATTTCGTTGGTGGCTGCAAATCCCATGGATTCGTACAGCGCGCGTCCTTCCTCGCTGGCGTGCAGCCAGACGGTGGCAAATCCCCGCTCGCGGCACCATTCCATCATCACTTGCATCAGACGGCGGGCCAGGCCCTGTCGGCGGAACTCCTGATAAACATAAACGTTGAGCAGGTATGCGCGCATGGAGTTGGGATCGCGCGGATTGCTCACCCAAGGATAAAGGAGCACGCCACCGCCGCCCGCCACGCGCCCGTCAGCCGCCTGCGCGAACCAACCGCGGTAGGCGCCGTCCTGCATGCGCGCGATGAGGTAAGGCCCGCTGGTGGCCTGCATGGCGTCGAGCGCGGCTTCGTCGCCGTAACCCATGTCGCGAAACATGAAACGCCGGTGTCGCAGGATTTCCGGGGCGTCGTCCAGCTTGGTTTCGCGGATGAGCAAGCTCCCCTCCATGCGCTATTCCTCGCTTAACAGCCGGTCCAGGGTGGGCTTGTGCTTCTCCTTGCGCTGTTTGGTTACGTCGGGATCGCGGCGCGTGGGTGGCGGCGCGCCCACCCGCTCCCGCGCCATCCCTTTGATGATTTTTACCGCCAGCCGCTTCTTCTTTTTCTTCCTCATGCCCCCTCGGAAACCGCCGCAGCTTCGATTATGCAATAATCCAGTCGCTGATGGCTGATGGCTGACTGCTGAGGGCTGCTTTTCATGGACGAGCGCGACTTTTACATCGAGCGGGAGGAAAAAAAGCCGGCCACGCTGAACTGCCCGAGCTGCCGGCAGTCGGCGGAGTACGAGCTGGCTTGGCTGGTGCGCACCAAGAAGGGCCAGCTCGCCGGACGCGCCGATGAGCGCGACCGCGCCAAGTTCGCCAAGGCGCGCTCCTACATGGTCCGCAAGGACGACCTGGTAATGTGCAAGAACGTGCGCTGCCGCAAGCGCATTGAGGTGAGCGGCGTGCAGTCCGTGGCCTTTCTGGAGTGAGCATTGTCACTCCCGCCTCGCGACGGGAGGACTCATCGCCGTAACCGCCCAGGACTGGAGTGCGCCTTGTTTCCAGTTCGATGTTGTTCCCGGATTTCTGCCTGAATGCCTTACCTGAAGCGGGAATCGCCAGTAGGCCAGTGCTGATTTTCGGCGAAAATCTTTCCCGGCGCGCATTATTCAACTAAGGGCATGACAACGGCACCCGCGGCCACCTCGGAGTTGCCCATCCTGCGCGCCCGCGCGCAGGGAAGACTCTCGGCCGACGAAGCCTTCGAGCGACTTTACCGACTGTACGCGCCGACGATCCTGGGCTGGCTGGCCATGCGGGTGCATGCTTCCGATGCCGATGACCTGTTTCAAGACGTGTGGACGGTGTTTTGTGGCCGCTGGAGGCGCTGGCAGTTCACTCCGGAGATGGAAGCACCTGAGGCGCGTCCCGTGCTCAGCTTCCTTTTCCAGACTTGCCACTTCGTCTTGCAGGGCCATCGGCGCCGTATGGCCCGGCCGAGCCATTCACTCGCTGGCGTCGAAGTCACCGACGATGCGCACGGAGCCGAGCAACTCCAGTGGGAAGTCGAGTTGGGCCACTGCCTCGGGCAGGCGCGCAGGGTCTGCCCGCCGGAGGAGTTGGATGTCCTGCTGGCCAAGCTCGCGGGCGTGCCGGCACGCGAGATCGCCCGCACCCTTCTGATTACCGAGCCGACCGTAGACCACCGCTTCCGCAACGCAGTGGCACGCTTGCAGAAGGAACTGGCGCCCGCAAGCGGCAGGAGAAGAAAGAAGGAACCATGACGAAGCGCGCTCTGTACGAACAACTCCAGCGCGAGTGGCAAGAGCTCGTTGCCACATCACTGCCCGGGCGGGTGGCCCCGATCGACCGGCTGCTTCCGCGCCTTCCGGCAAGGGTCCCTTCCGCGACCATCCTGTTTGCTGAACTGGAAGAAGTGCGTCAGGAGTGGAATCGGCTGGGCCCGTCGCCGCAAGTCAGGCAGTACTGCGGCCGCTTCATCACTGCGGCGTGGACGTTGAAGGACCTGCTCGGCCACCTGGCTTCGTGGCTGGCAGAAACACGCTGCGAAGCGGAAGCGGTGGCTCGCGGCGAAAGGTTTGATTACATCATTCCGTATGCCCTGTCGGTGGTGGGTCCCAACCAGTGGAACCAGGTTGAAGTGGAGAAGCGGCGCCCGCTTTCCTTGAGAGTGGTGCAGGAGGAAGCCGGCAGCGAAATTGCCCGCTTGCAGGAAATGGCCTTGACCACTCCCCAGGACGTAGTAGCCCGAATCACCCCGCTGCCGCTCTCCCCCACGGGCGACCCGGCTGCTCTTTGGAAGGGCTCAATCAGCCAACTCATTCTCGCCCAATGCATGCACCAGCGACTCCACTTGGGCCGTATCGAGCGCTGGCTCTCTACCCAGTCTTCCTTCCGACCGCAGGATTCTTCGGCGAAAACTCGGCACGCCCGACATTAGGTAGGGTGAGCGAAAGAATCTCAATCGGAGGTTGGTACCATGAAGCGCGTAATCACTCTCTCGCTGCTCGTGCTGGGACTGGCCATGCCTCTTCCCAGCTTCTCTCAGACGCCGGCCGATGCTGCCTTAGAGAAACTAAAGGCACTCGCCGGGGACTGGGAAGGCCGGATAACCGACGGCCGCACCGTACGAGCCAGCTTTCAAGTCATCTCGGCTGGAGCCAGCGTGCTCCAAACCGAACAGGTCAGCGGCCGAAAGGAAACCACCACCGTCTACTATGTGGATGGCGACCAACTAATGGCGACCCATTACTGTTCGGTCAAGAATCAGCCCCGGTTCCGTACCACCCGGTTAGAGGACCCCAACCAACTGACGTTCTCCTTCATGGACGTGACCAACTTGGGCAGCCCCACGCACGGGCATGTACGAGGAGCGGTGATCACTTTCCAGGACAACGACCATCACTCCCAGGCGTGGACCTGGCGGGAAAACGGGAAGGAATACACCGAGCTGACCCACTTCACCCGGAAACGATAGGCCTTGTCGCCCCGGCCACGGCACTCGACGAGAAGCAATGCTGGTTCCTGCAAAGATTGGGAGGACGAAGCGCCGACTGCTCGAATCGCGCCCAGAAGCGGAAAGTTCGTGCTGGGTCGGGCGACCTGGTAATTTCTGAAAATTTCCTACAATACAGCCGAGCCAGCGACTTTCTAGCGCATTCGAGCATCCAGTACAGGAGCGCCACTACGGAGGTGTGACCATGAAGACGACTACGCGTGCAGGATTTCATCCGGGTTTACGGGGAAGGCGAGCGGCCTCGCTGCCCCGATTGAGGATGCTGTTTGCGTTCGTCTTGTCGTTCGTTCTCGCTCCGGGGGCGCCGGCAAACGAGCCGCCCCTCGAGATGATGACCTACCAGATGGTTTTCCTGCGCACCGGACCGAATGCCGGCAAGCCGGATCCGAATGCGGCAACAGTCCAGGAGGCGCACCTGGCATACCTGGCCAAGCTGAATCGTGAGCGGGTCAACCTGCTCTATGGACCGTTTCTCGATGATACCGACCTGCGCGGCATCGCGCTGCTCGATGTTGCGGATGCGGATGCCGCCAAGAAACTGTTCGCCGAGGACCCCCACGTTAAGGCCGGCAATCTGGTGATCGAAGTAAAGCCCTGGATGGGGACCAAGGGCTGGTTTCATCCGCCTCTGGATCCGATGGTTCCCGAAAAGCTGGTGTTCGGATTTCTGCTGCGCGGGCCCAACCGGTCGCAGCCAGTAGCGGAGGCGCAGGAGCTACAGAAACAGCATCTCGCCTACATGGACGGCCTCCACAAGCAGGGGAAACTGGTGATGGCGGGGCCGTTCCTGGATGACTCCGAGTGGCGCGGCGTCGTGGTCTACCGGGTGGCCGGCGTGGAAGAAGCGAAAGAGCTGGCGGCGGGAGATCCGGCCGTGAAGGCGGGACGGCTGGCCATCGATGCCCGGCCGTGGATGACGCTCAAAGGCATTCTGAAGTAAGTCCTCCGCAATTGTGGGCCGCTGCCCGTCGCCACCCCGGGGCAACCTGTGCTGACGCCTGAATGTGGATTCATTTATACTTTTCTCGCTTGTCCACCCTGATTTGGCTTTTCACTGGCAACTGACAACTGGCCACTGACCACTGGAAATGAAGATTCTCGTCTGCATGAAGCAGGTGCCGCAGAAGGACGCGCCCCTCAAGCTCAATGAGGGCGGCACGTGGATTCGCGAGGACGTCACCTACGAGGTCAACGAGCCCGACGCCTACGCCCTGGAAGAAGCGCTGCGCCAAAAGGAGAAGCACGGCGGCGAGGTGGTGGTGATCACCTCCGGCCCGGCGCGGGCGCAGCAGGTATTGCGCGAGGCGCTGGCCAAGGGCGCGGACCGCGCCATCCACCTGGAAGACCCGGCGTTCGTCTCGCTCGATGCCTTCAACACCGCGCGCGCCTTCGCTGCCGCCATCAAGGACGAAGCCTTTGACCTCATTTTTACCGGGCTGCAGTCCGACGACTACGGCTACGCGCAGACCGGCGTCATCCTGGCCGAGTTGCTGGGCTGGCCGCACGCCACCATCATC
>CAZZAQ010000277.1:5211-6473 GCA_964652165.1 uncultured Bifidobacterium sp. | reverse complement strand
CCGGGTTGGCGGGAGAAGGAAATGTCCGGTGCGAAATCCGTTCCGCCACTCGTGCCATTGGCCGCGCCGGGTGTCGGCGTTGAATAGTAGCCGACGCTGTTGGGGTCGAGACGGTCCCGCCCATAGGAGACATCCGTCCGCTGTTCCAGGTAAAGCGGAGTGAAGGCCGAGACCACGTTCGTCGCGGGACTGAGCAGCGCCAGGTACTCGCCGCTCGGGTCGAGCTTGAAATTCGTGTGCATCGGCAGGGCCGGGTTGGTCCTCCCTGGCTTTTCCGATGCCCAGAAGAGCCGGTAGCTGTTGGGAGTCATTAAGGTGCCATTGGGGATGCGCCACTTCGTCGGGTCGAAAAAGTTGTCCGTCAGGAACCAACCGCCCAGGTCCACCGAGGTGGGGCTGGCGTTGTAAAGTTCCAGCCAGTCGGAATGGTCGCCGTCCTCATCGCGGATGCCTTCCTGGTTGTCCGCCATGAACTCGCTGATTCGCACATCCTTGACGGTGGAATTCGGATCGAGGGTGTAGCTCCAGGAGCCGCCCGCAAACGGGTTGGGAGTCGGCGCCAGGTCGGTGATGCCGTGGCCCACTGCCCAAGCCACCTGCACGACGCCCGTCGCAGGCTGGGTAAAGGTGAAACGGTATTGGGCCGGACCCTCATGAAAGACGGCCGAAGCGGGCTGGGTGTTTATTCGCAGGTCGGACGCATCCACGTTTTGCACCTCCTCGCTGAAGAAGATTTCAATTTCGTTCAGCGACAGCACGGTGATGCCCGGCAAGGGGTTAATCGTGTTGACGACCGGCGCCACGGTGTCCGGAACGCGATTCGTGATGGTCGCACCCAGGTTCATGCCGAAGACAATGTCGCTGCTCGCAGCGGTCTGCTGATGGACTTCGACGGCCAGCACGTTATCGCCGGCCACGAGGTTGGTGGGAGTGAACGCGAATGTTTCAGTTCCTCCTTCATTGTCGCCCGTGGCAAGCGTCGCCGCGGTCTGCCCGTTCGGCACGCGAACGCGGAAGAATTCCGCCCCGTTGAGGTAGAAGACGCCGCCGTCATCCACGTTTGCCGCCAGCGACAGCAATACGCCGGCCACGTTGCCGGTCGGGCTGAACGTGAAGTGCGCGCGGAAATAGTAGGTGATGATGGACGGCGTATAGGCCGTGAACGGGGTCCGAATGGGCTCTGGATAGATTCCCGCGACCTCCAGGCCAAAGAGGGGTTGGCGCTCGTGAACGGCACGCAAGGCATGCTCGCGGTCGGGATC
>CAZZAQ010000277.1:3978-5201 GCA_964652165.1 uncultured Bifidobacterium sp. | reverse complement strand
TCGATGATCGAGGACGGCGCCAACGAAGTTCTCGGCCTGGCGGCGGCCAGGCGCCATCCGCGAAATTGATCTCCTTCCACGCCGTCCCAAGATCACCCCCGTTCGTGTAGTACCGCCAATTGTGTGTGCTGATGGAGACAACATTGGTGGTCGAAGTGACCAGCGCGCCCGGGTCCACCCGCAAGGTGGCGTTGCTGCTCATGGCGAAGTCGATGGCGTTCGTCACCAGGACGGAGAACTGGACGTTGTTGTCGGTCGCGGTTGTGACCGGAATGGTGTAGGAAGGGCCGGTCGCGCCGGAGATGGGCACGCCGTCCCGCCGCCACTGGTAAGTGAACGGCATCGTGCCATCCACAGTCACGGTGAAGGTCGCCGGAGCGCCTTGCAGCACGGTGAGGCTTGCTGGCTGCGTTGTAATGACGGGCGGGCCTTCCGCCGCGCGGGAACTTGAAGCAAACACGCCGCCGAGCAACGCAAGGCCCAGCGGCATCCAGACGGCGACAACACGACAATTCATAGCAGGTGGTGGATGGTTTGGTTTGGGTGAGACCCGAGGATCGCAGGACGGGCTCCAGGCCGCGCTGTGGGCGCAAAATGGCGGCCGACACGAGGTGAACAAACTTTTCTGTCGAGCATACTACTCAAGCCCGTCGTTTGATCCGGAGATTTGGGTCAGCCGTTTAGTAGCACAAAGTCACACGACTGTCACACAAAGAATTTTGGGGCTACGACGGCGTCGCTTTCGGGCGCCTCGGACCTGTTCAGACGTGAGGGAGGAAACGGTCCGGTTCGACCCAATACTCCATTACTCCAACTCTCCCTTCCTCCCTTCCCCCGCCACCCCTTTTTGTTTTGAATTCGCGCCCGGCCCCCGCCAACATCCGCCTCCGTTTCGGCCGCCGGTCCACGGCGCTGAAGCCCGCGATTTCATGAGACGCACGCACCATTGCAACGAACTCCGTCCCGCCCACGTCGGGCAGACGGTCACCCTCAACGGCTGGGTCCACTCCCGCCGCGATCTGGGCGGGGTCATCTTCCTGGACGTGCGCGACCGCGAAGGGCGCACGCAGGCCGTGTTCGACCCCAGCGAGTCCAACGCCGCGCTTGTCGAGGCGGCCGCGGCCTTGCGCAGCGAATGCGTGGTGAGCGTCACCGGCAAGGTCCGCCACCGTCCCGCCGGCACGAACAACCCGAAGATCCCCACCGGCGAGATCGAAATCGTC
>CAZZAQ010000277.1:0-3947 GCA_964652165.1 uncultured Bifidobacterium sp. | reverse complement strand
GCCTCGCTCGAGGTCCTCAACATGGCTGCCGTGCTCCCCTTCTCCGTGGACGACCCCGAGATCGCCGGCAAGGTCAACGAGGAACTGCGCCTTCAGTATCGCTACCTCGACTTGCGCCGTCCCGAGATGGCGCGCAACCTGCGCCTCCGCTCCAAGGTCGCCACGGCCACGCGGGTGTTCCTGGACGAGCAGGGCTTCCTGGAGGTCGAGACGCCGCTGCTCTTCAAGAGCACGCCCGAGGGCGCCCGCGAGTTTCTCGTTCCCAACCGCAGGGAACCGGGCACCTTCTACGCGCTCCCGCAAAGCCCGCAGCAGTTCAAGCAAATCCTCATGGTCGCCGGCGTCGAGCGTTACTACCAGTTGGCCCGTTGCTTCCGCGACGAGGACCAGCGCGCCGACCGCCAGTTGGAGTTCACTCAGATCGACATCGAGATGAGCTTCATCGAGCGGGAGGACCTTTACGCCCTGGTCGAGGGCATGCTGGCGCGCGTTTGGAAGACTGCCTTGGGCATCGACATTCCCTTGCCGTTCGCGCGCCTTACCTACGCCGAAGCCCTCAACCGCTACGGAATCGACAAGCCCGACACGCGCTTTGGAATGGAGCTGGTGGACTTGACGGAAGACTTCAAGACCTCCGGGTTCAAAGTCTTCAGCGGCGCCATCGCCAGCGGCGGGGTGCTCAAGGCGATTAACGCCAAGGGCCTGGCCCGCGCCACGCAGGGCCAGATCGAAACGATGACCGATTACGCCAAGAGTTTCGGCGCCAAGGGGCTGGCCTTTATCAAAGTCGAGGGCGGTGAATGGAAGTCGCCCATCGTGAAATTCTTCAATCCCGCCGAGCGGGCCGCCCTCACCGACAAGCTCCGGATCGAGGAAGGCGACTTGATCCTGTTCGCCGCCGACCAGTGGCTGAATGCCTGTGAAATCCTCGGCCGAATTCGCCTCTACTGCGCCGATGTCCTCAAGGCTTCAGGCAAGCTGGCCATCGACCCCGCGCGTTTCGATTTCCGGTGGGTCGTCGACTTTCCGCTGCTCTCGTACGACAAGGAACAGAACCGCTGGTATTCCAGCCATCATCCCTTTACCGCGCCCGTGGCGGAAGACGTGCCGCTGCTCAAGACCGACCCGAAAAAGGTCCGCGGCCAGCATTACGACATCGTGGTGAACGGCGTCGAGCTGGGCGGGGGCAGCATCCGCATCCACCAGCCCGACGTGCAGAAGACGGTGTTCGAGGAGGTCCTGGGCATTCCGCCCGAAGAGACCAAGTTGCGCTTCGGCTACCTGCTCGAGGCCTTCCGCTACGGCGCTCCGCCGCACGGGGGCATCGCGCTGGGGTTCGACCGGCTCAACGCCATTCTTTGTGGCACGCCGAGCATCCGCGACGTGATCGCCTTCCCCAAGACGGCCAAGGGCGCCTGCCTGATGACCGACTCGCCCGCGCCCGTGACGGCGCGGCAACTGCGCGACTTGCACATCGAGGTAAAGGCGGCGCCCAAGGGATGAGATTTGCTTCGAGGAGAGTTTCGGATAGCATCAGGACATGTTAACCCGCCTCCAGGTTGACGGATTCAAAAATTTGGTCGGCGTGGACGTGCGATTCGGCCCATTTACGTGTGTCGCCGGGGCGAATGGCGTCGGCAAATCCAACCTGTTTGATGCAATCCGATTCCTCAGCCTGACTGCCAACTATCCCATGCTTGAAGCCGCGCTTCGGGTTCGGGATGAGTCCGGCCACAACAACGACGTGCGCGGACTGTTTCATCGCGTGGGCAACCAGGCCGCCGATAGGATTTGCTTCGAGGCCGAGATGATCGTCCCTGGACAGGCTGTGGACGATCTCGGTCAAGAAGGCAAGGCAGCCATCACGTTTCTTCGCTACAAACTCGTGGTCCGATTGCGTCGGGAAGGAACGAACGCTTCAAATCCCAATCCGCTGGAGATTGTCGAGGAGGAGTTGAAACACATTAAGCTCGGTCTTGCCCCTGACCATATTCTGTTTCCGCACAACGCCGATAAATGGCGCAACGTCGTGATCACGGGCCGGCGTGCGGGCGTGGCATTCATTTCCACGAGTGCAAAGGAGGATGGCACGGGTATTATTAAACTTCACCAGGACGCCGCCGGCCGCGGCCGACCTTACGACCGGGCTGCGAGTGCCCTGCCCAGGACAGTATTGTCATCATCGACCGCCGCGGAAAGCCCGACAGCCCTCTGTGCGCGACGGGAGATGCAGTCATGGCGGCTGCTCCAGTTGGAACCCACTGGCCTGCGTCAGCCGGACGCATTCTCCGCCCCCACGCATCTGGAGAGCGACGGCCGGCATTTGGCAGCCAACCTCGCCCGATTGACGACCAAGGACGATCCGGACCGCATCTACAGCCAGTTGGCCAACCGGCTAAGTGAGTTGATCGGCAGCGTTCGTCAAATGCGCGTCGATCGTGACGACAAACGCGAACTATTGACGCTCATGATGACCGGGAGTGACGGAACGGAACTACCCGCCCGCGCCCTGTCCGATGGAACGCTCCGGTTTCTGGCTTTGTCCGTTCTCGAATTGGACCCGGAAACACCCGGACTCATTTGCATGGAGGAGCCAGAGAACGGCATCCACCCGGATCGGATACCCGCGATGATCAAACTGCTTCAGGACATAGCCACGGACCCGGAGGAGCCGGCGAATGAGTCCAACCCACTGCGTCAAGTCATTGTCAACACCCACTCACCCTCTGTCGTAATGGCGGTTCCCGATGATGCGATTCTATTGGCGAAGCCCTGCAAGGCCATACGAAACGGGAGGGAGTTCTCCAAGGTCCAGTTCGCCTGCGTGCCCGGCAACTGGAGGAGCAAGGCTGAAACCAAGCCAGCGGAGGTTACGAAGGGCGAGATGTTGAGCTACCTTAACCCTGCCGCTGTGATCCGACATCAAGTGCCGGCGAATCGTCGCCCGCGGCGGGTGATCGATCATCCTGAATTCAGCCTGTTCACTGCCTCGTAGCCGGACCATGAACGTGCTTCGGCACACGCTGGTGTCCGAAGGGACGACCGATGCCAACCTGATTCCGATCATTGACTGGACTCTCAGGGAGACCGGTGACATTCCGCTTTCCGAGGGCGTCCGCGCCGAATTCTGGCGCCTTCCTCAACCACCGGACGGCCCGGTCGAACGCATTGTCAAGGCCGCCGAATTGTTTCCTTGTCATGTCCTGTTCATCCACCGGGATGCTGACAAGTTGGCGCTCGCGGCGCGCGTCGAGGAGATTCGCGAGGCTTTCGAAATTGCGAAACAACGCGGGGTCCAGTTACCTGCGGTGGCCGTTGTGCCTGTCAGGATGCTCGAAGCCTGGCTGTGCTTCGATGAACGGGCCGTCCGGAAAGCCGCCGGCAACCCCAATGGAACCGTGCCGCTGAGTTTGCCGCCATTGAAGCGCGTCGAAACCAGACCCGACCCCAAGGATGAATTCAAGAAGGCGCTACGCGTTGCGAGCCAACTCTCCGGGAGGCGGCTCAAGAAATTCAACACAGCAATGGCTTTCTGGCGAATCGTTGACTGGATCGACGACTTTTCACCGCTTCGTGAATTGCCCGCTTTCCAGGCATTCGAGAAATCAATCCATCGACTGAAAGAGAACGGCTGGAAATCTGGTTTCTATGGCTAAACGCCATTTCACTGGCACGCCAACTTCACACCTGCACATCGAGGAGAAGACGGCGAAGTAGGAGTGATCGAAGCAAGTGCGCAAGCGATACGGCTTCGCTTGAAGCCCGCAGCGGCCGGAAGTTACCCTGCCGCCATGAGCGCGATGAATCCGGAGGAGAACGACCCGCTCGCCCGCCGCATGGCTGCCTTGGGTGTGAGCGAGGCTGATCTCGAAGAAACTTTTGTCCGTTCCAGCGGGCATGGCGGGCAGAACGTCAACAAGACTTCCACGGCGGTTGTGCTGCTGCAT
>CAZZAQ010000276.1:0-6486 GCA_964652165.1 uncultured Bifidobacterium sp. | reverse complement strand
TCTACGCGGAGGCTTACGGCAAAGACCCGGAGTTCTACCGCTTCGTGCGCAGCCTCCAGAGCTACGAGTTGTTCCTGGGCAAACGCAGCACGCTGCTGCTGTCGGCGGACTCGCCGCTGTTCCGGTATCTGGCCGGGCCGCGTCCCGAGGGCGACAAGCCGATCCCAAAGTGACCGCGACCATGCCAGTCCAATAAGATTCATCCTATGAACACCAAGACGGCCGGCTATCTGATTTTTTATGGCGCGTTCCTCATTGTCTTTGGATTGCTCGGCTACTTGTCGAACCCGGAAAAGGCGAAGACGGCGCTGATGTCCGGCGGCAGCTTCGGCGCGCTCTCGATTCTGTGGGGCGTCCTGGGAGCGCGCGGCATCCGTTGGAGCTGGCCGGCGGCATTGGTGACCACCGGCTTCCTGGCGCTGGTCTTCGCATGGCGGGCGACGGTCGGCTGGCTGGCGGTGCTCGATGGCAAATCAGAAAAATTGTTCGCGGCAATCTTGATCACGCTGATGCTGGCGGCTTCAGCGCTGATGCTGCCGTGCTTGCTGAAAGACCGAAAAACTGCCGCTGCGAAAAAACCGGCTGACATTCAGTCCTGATTCATGCGCCCGGACAGACTGCAACTCCACCCCTTCGACTGACACCCATGAAACGAACCAAGCGCATCATCGTGGCTGTAGTGGGCGGAACCGTATTGGCCATCGGGATCGCATTGATCGTGCTGCCCGGTCCGGCGTTCCTCGTGATCCCCGCCGGCTTGGCGATTCTGGCGATTGAATTTGCCTGGGCCAAACGCTGGCTGCGCAAAGGCCGCGAATGGTTGCCGGGAAAATCGGTTCCGGGTAGCACAGGCGACCCGCCTGTGCCGTCCGGCGACTCGCCGGACGGAACGGGAGCACCGGTTCGAGCCAATGAGGACAGCCTTTTTGCAAGGTTGTTCTAGGCCACATCGTCTTTATTTTCATTTCTTGTGTCGCCGAATAAGCATGAACGCTCCACTCGACGGCTCGCTCCCTGTCGAAACGAACTCCCAGCCTTCCGTAATCGCTCGGTCGAGTTGAGCTGCAAGGGTGCCGGCGGGAGTGGCAGCATTTGTGATCGGACCATAAATAATACTGTACTCCCATCCTGTCTGAGTGCGCGATGGAATTCCACCGGCGATAGCGATAATGGCGGCAACGAGGAAGACACCTGCAGATCCCAAGAAGAGCGCCCGCACAGCCATCGTGTGGCTAGAATGCCACTTCCGTCCTGCAGAATCCTGTGACAGATTTTCGCTGAAAAATCCCCCGCTCGTGCCTTCGAGTTTTTTTCCGGCCTGGACTGCGTGCATCGCCAGGCTATAGGTTCGCCTGTCGGCAATCCAAAAGATGACACCAATTCCAGCAACCAACACAAAGCACAAGGCGACAAACCCTCTTGAATAGTCGCGCTCGACTGCCAAGTTAACAAACGAAAGCGCACCAGCTAGCACCGCAAGGTGACCGGCGAAGGCCAATTGGCGCCATTTGGCGAGAAATCGATAGTTCTCGTTTACCTGTTCGTAAATCTTTTCCTCTGTCGCAGTCACGGTGTTGAGCGAGGCCGAACCCAAGCTGAGCCACAGTCGCCAGCTGGGAAAATGGACCGAACGGCACGCGTCCGAACGGCTGCGACCCTGGAACGGAGAAACCGGGCGGCTGTTGGCTCCAGCGCTGTGCTAGGCCGCGTGGCAAGCATGTCTGACTTGTTGAGCATACTCTATTCGGTTTTGAGTCCGCGCGATAGCTCATCCGGGACCTGCGTTCGGGGTGGCCATACAAGCAGTCTTTCCTTCCACTCTTCCATCAGCTTGTCCCACTGCGCCAAAAGCAAACCTTCAACTGGCGCACTTCCTGTGCGAACGACATTGTTCATTCCGCGGGCAAATGCTCTCTGCCGATTTGCACAGAGGACGGAGTAGAATGCGTACCAGTCATTCGGCGCTACGTCGTCGTACCGAAAGAACGCGATATACCTCAGTACTGTAAATTTGAATCGAGCCGCAAAGTAAATGCGGGCTGCACTGGACTCGGAAAGCGAGTCGCCAAAGTCTTGCTCAAGCAGTTTTCGAGAATCCTCGTCTACCAGTTCCAAATATGCTTCCTCCAACTTGAAACAATCAGCCTCCGTCATAATTGCCCGCCTCAGGCATGCGAGCTGAACCTTGGAGTCTCGCGACGCAAGCGAAGCCTCCTCTTGCGTCTTAAGCTCGGATTTTAGTTTTGCAATCTCTTCTTTGGAGAATCTTTCCTTCACAACTCTCACGACATGCTGCTCCTCCTGCCCCAGCGCAGCGGTGTTATTGAAGACAAGCTCCCATGCGAGATCGAAAGCCCGAACAGCACGGCCCAGTTGCCTCCAAGTTGTCCTAGCGAGGAGAACGATGACTCCTACGACAGCTAACGCAAGACTATAAGCTATGACCTTTGGCATGACGCGTGATGCCCCCTAACCAACCCACGCTGAGCGATCGGCGCGGAGAGCCAAAACTATGAATACGCAAAATGATAGCAGATCAGAATCGGCTCCACCGGTTGGCTCCAGCGTAGCGTTAGGTGACAGCGGAAATTGGTTAATTCCGAGGACCGGCCTGTACATTTGTTGGGATCTGTTGGCTATCTGTTTTGTTCTTGAAGGCTGGTGTCTTTTCGAGCTTTGCGATCTCAATCGTAAACCACGCAATTACAACGGTGAGAACAACCAGAACAACTGTAAGAACGATAAGGACTCTGGTCTGTTGTTCCGCTTTTTTCGCAACCTTGTGAAGCAGTGCGGAAAATTGAGCTGCTCCCAATGCAACCCGAATCTCTGGCGGCTTGGTGTTTTCGTTCAGGGCTTCATAAAAAATCGCTGCTACAAGCTGTTCGGTCGTTTTAGCAGTCGCCTCCTCGGCCAGTTTCTCCGACGCAATACTGTGTTCCGATTTCATTTGTGCTCCCTGTCGCCTGGTACTCGGCTTCAGTTTTGACGCCTAATTCCTTTCATTGCCCGGGACATTGAACTCGCAACAGATGCTTGTCCAGACCGTTTTTCGGGGACTGTCTTCGCCGAGTTTGCCACGAGAAAGGATACCTCGGCCGCCGACGGGATTGATGCTCCAATCCGAACCTGCGTGTCATGGACCAGTGCCGGGAAGTGATGCGGTTTAAGCGACTGGCGCTGCGCACCGGGCAGGCTTACTGCGAGTGGATGAAGCGGATTGTGGTATTCCATGCTTAAAACGGCACTTCTTCCCAGAACAAGGTCGCAACGGCCTCAATGCGACTTTTACTGGTTGCCCTCTGTTTTCAGTGGAATCGACCCACCGCCGAAGCCGGAGGTGGCATTGGCCCCGGAGGGGCCGGGGACATTAGCCGGGGGCAAGCGAGCCTGCCAGCGCCGCCCCAGGTCGCTATGGTTTGGAGTTCAGTGCCCCGAAGGGGCGCAGGAAATGGGGCGTTCTCGTAGCGGTTTCCGGCGCCCCTCCGGGGCGCACGGCCCTGGTGTCGCCAAACCGGGGGCGGCGCTCGCGGACTCGCTTGCCCCCGGCTACTTTCCTTGGCCCCTCCGGGGCAGCGCCATTTGAGCGGCCGTCATAGTCCACTGAAAACATGGAAGGACCTTGAGCGGCGTCAAAGTTGACCATCAGCGTGAACTTCGCTCTCGCGCAAGCGCGCCGCCAAACCAAGCTTGTCCAGTTCCTCGTACCCAGGAGGCCGTGCGGATTTCCACGCGTGGGTGAAATCCCTAAGCCAAGCCTCGACCAGACTGTGAAAGTAGAAGTCTTCCATGCGGTCGAAATTTGCCGTGTCATCATAGTGACCGAGAATCGCAGGGGTCGAAAGTTTGGCGGAGTGGTCCCAATCCGCCGTGCCATTGGGGGCAGGGGCGATCAGAATCTGGTGTGGATCGACCGCCATGACGAATGCGGGTCGAAGCGCCGCAGCGGTCTTTCCAATTTCCTTAAGCATCGGCAGGTCGATCTTGCGGCGCTTGGTTTCCACGACCAGCAAAGCGCTTTCGTCTGGTTCAGTGACCAGCATGTCCACTTTAACGTTTGCCAGCTTCAAGCTCATATCGCAAGCAGACTACCACAGAAAACGATGCAAGGGAAAGGACTCATTCTGACGCTGACCCCTAGCCAACCTCGTCCCAACAACTCGCCTTCTCAAAACGTTCCTTCGCCTCTAACCTCTGTTGCCTGTGCCCGCGACGCTTTACGATCTCATCCCGCGCGATGAGCGCCCCACGAACGACGCGCTGCTGGGACTTTTCCTGGACTATGTGACCGGGCGCGGGCTGCGGCTCTACCCCGCGCAGGAAGCCGCCATCCTCGAACTGTTCGACGAGAAGAACGTCATCCTCAACACCCCCACCGGCTCGGGAAAGTCGCTTGTCGCCACCGCGCTGCACTTCCAGTCGATCGCCCAGGGCCGGCGCTCCGTTTACACCTGCCCCATCAAGGCGCTCGTGAACGAGAAGTGGCTGGCGCTCTGCCGCGAGTTCGGCCCTGACAACGTCGGCCTGAGCACCGGCGACGCCTCGGTAAACCGCGACGCGCCCATTCTGTGCTGCACCGCCGAAATCCTCGCCAACATCGCCCTGCGAGAAGGCCCGCAAGCGCAGGTCCACGACGTGGTGATGGATGAATTTCATTACTATTCCGACCGCGAGCGCGGCGTCGCCTGGCAGACGCCGTTGCTGACACTGGCCAGGACGCGCTTCCTCCTCATGTCCGCGACCCTAGGCGAGACGACCTTCTTCGAGGAGGCACTGACACGCCTCAACGGCCGCGCGACGGCCGCCATCGCTTCGGGCGAACGGCCCGTGCCGCTGGAATTCCGGTACTCGGAGCTGGCGCTGGCGCAAACACTCGAAACGCTCGTCGGCGAAGGCAAGGCGCCGGTCTATGTCGTCCATTTCACGCAGGCCGAGGCGGCGGAGAGCGCGCAGGATTTCACGAGCATCAATGTCTGCTCCCGCGAGGAAAAGGCCGCCATCGGGCAGGCGACGGAAGGGTTCAAGTTCAGCAGCCCGTACGGACCCGAGATCCGAAAATGGCTCCGGCACGGCATCGGGCTGCACCACGCCGGGCTGCTGCCGAAATACCGGGTGCTGGTCGAACAGCTCGCCCAGCGAGGGTTGCTCAAGATCATTTGTGGCACGGACACGCTCGGCGTCGGCATCAACGTCCCGATTCGCACCGTGCTGTTCACCAGGCTGTGCAAGTTCGACGGCGAAAAAACGGGCCTGCTCAGCGCCCGCGATTTCCACCAGATCGCCGGGCGCGCGGGCCGGAAAGGCTTCGACGACCTCGGCTGGGTCGTCGCGCAGGCCCCCGAGCACGCCGTCGAAAACCTCAAGCTCGAAGGCAAGGCCGCGCGCAACGGCAAGAAAGTCGTGAAGCGCAAGCCGCCCGAGCGCAACTTCGTCAACTGGGACAAGAACACTTTCGCCCGGCTCATCGGCTCGCCGCCGGAGCGGCTCACGTCGCGCTTCCGCGTGTCGCACGCCATGCTGTTGAACGTCCTCAGCCGGCCCGGCGACGGCTGCCGCGCGATGCAACGCCTGATCGCCGATTGCCACGAGCCGCCCAAGGCGAAGAAAGCCCACGTGAAACGCGGCTGGCAGCTTTTCCGGTCGCTGGTCGAGCGGCAAATCATTGAATTCACCGCTACCCGTAGCCGCCGCGGTGAGGCGGCGGACGGCGCAGGGCCAGCGACAAAGTCGCTGGATCCCGTAGCGCAGGCGTCCGCGCCTGCGAGTTCTCGCACCGTCCCGGTGCGGGAATCAGAGTCACGCGGAAGCCGACCCGAAGAATCGGGCAGCGGGACGCTGCCCGAACTCGCAGCCGGGACGGCTGTGCTACCTGGCCCGGCGACTTTGTCATTGGCCCTGGCGGAGGTCGCCGGCTCTCTCTCCAATCCGCCGCCTCACGGCGGCGGCTACGAGGAGTCCAAACTGCGCGTCAACGTCGAGCTGCCCGAGGATTTCTCGATGGACCAGACGCTGTCGCTCTACCTGCTCGAAACGCTTCCAGCACTCGATCCGGCGGCGCCGGATTACGCGCTCGACGTGCTCACCCTCGTTGAGTCGATCCTCGAAGACCCGGACATCATCCTCCGCCGCCAGCTCGACAAGCTGAAGGGCCAGCGTCTCGCTGAGCTCAAGCAGGAGGGCGTCGAGTACGACGAGCGGATGGAAGAGCTTGAGAAGCTGGAGCATCCCAAACCCCGGCGCGAATTCATCTACTCGACTTTCAACGCGTTCGCCGACCGCCATCCCTGGGTCGGCCAGGAAAACATCCGGCCCAAGTCGATCGCGCGCGAGATGTTCGAGCAGTTCCGGTCGTTCGCCGACTACATCCGCGATTACGAACTCCAGCGGGCCGAAGGCGTGCTGCTGCGCCATTTGCACAGCGTCTGCAAGGTCCTGGCGCAGACCCTCCCCGACGCCGCGAAGGACGACACCTTGCGCGAGATGGAA
>CAZZAQ010000275.1:0-6500 GCA_964652165.1 uncultured Bifidobacterium sp. | reverse complement strand
TCGACCTGACGCCGCTGCTGCAACTGCGCACCATCGGTCTTGCCAAAGGCCAGTTCACCGTGCCCGATGATTTCAACGCGCCCTTGCCGGAAGACGTTTTGCGGACATTTGAAGGCAACTGAGAATCCTGCTGGACACCTCCATGGTCAGAGTGCTCAAGTTGCTTTCTCAACCAACCCACCGCCTCACTTCTGCACTGCGTTTGACCGCAATGCCTGAGCAAGGTCGTTCGTCATTCTCGAACGACGCTTTTGCGAGATGTTCAACGTTGTCAGGTCAAAATGCTTTTCAACGAAACGTGCCCGATCGTAGAGCAGTCCAGATATCTCGTGGTATGGGAGGCTTTCGTCTTCCAAGCAGAGACGAATGGATTCCTTAAAGGCAGGATGCGATTCTTCAATTCGAGTCACGAATACGAGTCGAGGCACTCCGGGCAGCTCTACAAATGATTGCAAAACACTTTTCATCTTCATGGTCGGAGATTCATTCCGTTTCCGCATTGTCGAATAAAGCCGGTCAACAACCAAAGCTTCGCATGTCGGAAACGATGCAGGCCGATTCGGATCCTCAAACCAATCAAGCAAAAGCTTGTCGGGTAACACTCTGATGAGTGTTCCAGCGTTAAAAGGATCAATTGGCCCAACCCGGAATGCTCTTGTTAGGGCGTTCTTGAAACCGGGATTGGAAAGGTCGTTGATGAGCCTGTCCAAGACCGCACTGACCAATAGATTGGTAAAGCTCGTGCTTAGAACAATCTTTATGCCAACGTCCAAGGCAGCGTCGCGGTCAACGTTTCTCAGAGCAAAGTACGACGAAAACGCCCCGACGCTTGGACCGGGCTGACCAGCCAGTTCAAGAAGCGCGTTGGTGTCCCGCTGTGCGACCAATCGCCGCAGGATGCTGCTGTTCGTCCAGTGATGCTCGTATGGCGAAGTGACAACTTTGCCTTTGAAGCTCAATTCGTCATCAACCAGCTTCCAAGACGAAATGAGGTCGCCGGCAACACAAGAGGCGGCCGTCAGGCACAGCAAGAGTGGACAGAGCCTCAAAAATCCAGCGGAATGATTGCTCACGGCACCGTCCCGCTTTCAACGTGAAATTCCCCACCCGGAGCGTCCACCCCGTTGCCCGCGAAGATGAAATTCGCCAATCCAGACTGAACGGATGTTGCTACCGCAGCCCCATCCAAGTATGCCCTGTGTGACGGAAAGTAACTCGCAGAGTAATGGATATCGTACGTCCTGTTGCAACGTAATGTGTATTCGATTCGCGACCAACGATACGGAACTCCAACAGCAGCAGGAAAAACCAAGCCGCCTGCAGCCTGGCCTAATGGGCCAATTCGTGTACGCTCAAAGGAATTGCAGTGAACGCCGGTACCAAAACTGCTGCATGAAATGCTTTCGTTCCCCTCTCCTGCGTCGAAGCCTCCGCCTGGTAATGGGGTAAAGCCCACACTGGTATTCTTATATGGCGTAAAGCGCCGGACCCGTCCGTCGCAGCCGCAGGTGATCGAAACTACCAAGTATTGCCACCCGCGCGTGTTCATGCTGGACAAGTCGAGAGCCGATCCGGGGTCTGGGTTTGCACTGCCCGCCAACGGGCCGAGCACTCGCATTACATCTCGGTAGAATTCCAATCGGCTGCCCAGAACACTCGCGTCTCCTGTCAGCGCGATATATGGGCCCAGAAAATCAGCTAGATTCACTTGGGTAGGGTCAAAGCTTGCTATCCACGCAAAAATGGCAGCAGAGGGGCCTCGCACAGTCGTATCCGCAAGCCCGAGAAGGTCGACTCGCGACACTGGGTTGTTTACCACGAACCCATAAATATTCCTCCCTCCCATTTCTCCAATGGGATCACGCGAGGCAAATCTGCCGACTTGCGGGTTGTAAAAGGCCTGGGCTTGGGATGCGGCGGACACTGCCACTGCGATGGCGACGGCCCAACGAAGTATTTGCGTTTTCATTGTTCTCCTTTGCTGGTTGGCACGATTTGGATTCGGACGGGTGGTGCTTGGGACTGGACTTGAAGCTGGTTCTGCCGCCGGATTTCCTCGGCGGCACGAGCCGTCTCTCGCATGGCCTGATAATGACTCACGGCACGCTGCACATCCTCGCGAGTGCGCAGTCCAGCGATTTGGCTCCGCAGGTCGGCCGGCATGGTTTGGCGGTATGCCTCGGGCAGCCATTCCGGGCGCACGTTGTTGGGCGCAGGCTGGTGTAACTTGCGCTGATACGCCTCCGTCGCCTCGCGCGACTTTCGATTCAACTCGTCGCCATAGTAAGACCACATCTCCGCCACGATGTGTTCGGGGTTGTGCAGACCGCGCAAGTGCTCTTGCAGATCCGGAGGCAATGCTTCACGGTATTCCGTCGGGACACGTTCGGCGGGGATTCTGATTGCAGGCGGCCGGACGAGCGCCATGAGCGTCGCGCCTTCGGTCGGGAGCGTCGTCGTCGGCACGCGAGTCGATACGGACGACTCAGTTGCCACAGCGGAAGCCGGATTATCGGAATCCACGCCCATGCGTTTGAATTCCGCAGCCACATCTTCCTCGAGCGCGGCTACGGCATTCTCAATCGCAGCAACGTCGGCGGTTTGCTGCATGAACATCTGCAGCTGCACTCGCTGATTGCGGAAGTAGGCCAGTTTCGGACTGGCGGGCAGCGCCAGCGTGGCAACTTCGTCCCACAATACGTCCAAGCGGTCGGCATCGCGCTCGTTTTTCGCGCGCTGACGGGCACGCTCGACCAATTCAGTGAGCACCGGCGTGGGCGCTAGGTAGCGTGAGGCTTCCGCCCACGCCTCGGCAGCTTCATCGAAACGCCTGGCGCTGGTGAGCACACCGGCACGAATGCTGAGGAACGCGCCGAGGCACTCGGCGTTCGTCTTGGGGCGGAGTTTGCCATAGGTGTTCACTTCCTCCTCGCTCAGCGGACGCGGCCACTGCCGGTAATACTCGTCGGGGTGCGTGCTGAATCCGATCCCAGTCGCCTCGATGTTCAGGTGATCCGCGCCGTCCTCGTAGCGAACGTAGAGATGCCCGTTGGCCGCGGCCAAGTTCACCGGGTAACCGAGTCGCTGCGCCATGGCCACGTAGAGCACCGGCAGAGACGAACAAGTGCCAAAGTGCTTGTCACCGATGAGGCCGTGGATGAATACGTCACGCGAATCGGAGAAGAACCTTTCGTCCGGCTCCCATTCGCCGCGCATTTGCGGTGCGGCGCGTTCGGGATTGTATTGCGTGCTGAAGTCCTGCTGGAGCACGGTGGCCAGCATCATCATTCGGTAGATTGGCAGGGAGTTGTCGTATTCCTTGGGGTTCTCGGCGAAACGATGAAAATTGCCTTTGGTTTCGGACTCGACATGGACAGCCCAGGCATCCAGCCGGGCAATCATCGCTTCCAAGTTCAGTTTTTCCGATCCTCGCAGCCCGTCGGCGCAGAGCAGGTTCATGCGGGCGATATCCACTTGGAGCAGCTGCGTGGGGCTGAGAGCCAGCAAATCTTTAAGCGTGTTGGGGCGGGTCGAGGCGGCGTCGGTGTGGGCGTTCGCTGGACGCAGTGAAAGCGACGGAAGGATTCCGTGTTTATGACGAAGCGCCAGCGAAACGACGACAACTATCGACAGAAGAACGCAAGCGACGATCGTGACGAGGCGGGGGATGGACTTCGACTTGGGCTGAGGACTGTCTTCGCTCCTGAGTCCGACGGGCGCTCCATGCAGTGCCGGGTTTCTCTTCACATGTTCGGGACTATATGCCTGGCTTTGAGGAGGGCAAGAAAATTTTTGAATTTTATTTCGCATTCCATCAAGCCTTTTTCCAGTTCCTTTTTCCAGTTCCTCGCCCAGCACCGTGCACTTGGGCAGCCACGGCGGAATGCACGGCCCAACGTAGTCGGGGTCAATCGCGAACACCCCCATTTCCGCGCCGTTCCGGGCGATGGATCGATGCTTGCGGCCGAACCCCGACTCATGGACAAAGGAGGCCGCCCGATGAATCGGGTGTTGGCGCCCGCGGCCACAGCGTTGTCCGCGCCACTTGACCGATGGCCGGCGGCGCGGGCTGCGATGAAAAAGCTTTCTCAATCATGATGCAGCGAATTCTCCGATGGCTCGTCCGGCTGCTTTGGGGTTTTCGGGCCTACAACACAGACGTGTTGAACACGCCCGGCCCCGTGCTGCTCGTCCCGAACCACGTTTCCTGGCTCGACTGGCTGTTCCTGTACGTCTGCATGGACGAGGATTGGAAGTGTGTCGTGTCGAGCACGTCCGCCGAGACGAGTTGGGTGCACCGAAAAATCATGATCAATCGCCGGACGTTCCCCATCGACACGAACTCGCCCTATGCGGTCAAGCGCATGGCCGAGTTCCTCGCGGGCAACGGCCGGCTTGTGCTCTTTGCCGAAGGCCGGCTCTCGCGCACGGGCACGCTCATGAAGCTGTTCGACGGCACCGGCTTCCTGCTGCACAAGACCCACGCCAAGGTCATCACCTGCCACCTGCGCGGCGCGCACCGGCTCCCCTTCTCGACGAACCGCGACCAGAAGAAGCTCTTCCCGAGGGTCTCCGCCCACTTCAGCGATGTGCTCACTCCGCCGCGGCTGGAACATCTGACCACCGCGCAATCGCGGACGATCTTCACGAATTGGCTGCGCGACCGCATGGTCGAGCAACAGTTCGCCGTCGAGATGGAGTTCGGCCCGCCCACCATTCCCGAAGCCATCGTCGCCGCCTCCCGAGTGCGGCCTCGGCATCCGGTGCTGCGGGACGTGAAGGCGCAGATGAACTACCGGCGTCTGCTCCTCGGCGCGGACCTGCTGGGCCGCCGCCTCGACCACGCCTTGCCGGCCGAACAAAAGCGCGTCGGCGTGCTGCTCCCCAACGTCAATGCCACGCCCGTCGTGCTGATGGCGCTGTGGGAATCCGGCCGCGTGCCCGCGATGCTCAACTACTCGCAAGGCGCGGCGACGATGCTGGCCTGCGCGTCGCTCGCGGGCCTGAAGCATGTTGTCACTTCCCGCGCCTTCATCGAACAGGCCCGGCTCAAGCTCGGTCCGCTCCACGAAGCCGGCATTCAATTCATTTACCTCGAAGACCTCCGCGCCAACATCCAGTTTGCGGAGAAGTTCACCGCCCTGCTCCGCACGCGCTTCAATCCACGATCCACGATCCGCAATCCCCAATCCGCCCACGATACCGCCGTCGTCCTGTTCACCAGCGGGTCCGAGGGCACGCCAAAAGGCGTCGAGTTGACCCATGCCAACATTTTGTCGAACATCCGCCAGATGCTCGCCGTGTGCGACCTCCAGGACTGGGACCGCTTCTTCACCGCGCTGCCCCTGTTCCACAGCTTCGGGTTGGCGGTCGGCACGCTGCTGCCGCTGGTGCGCGGGTGCGGCGTGCTGCTTTACCCTTCGCCGCTGCACTACCGTGTCGTGCCGACGGCGTTCTATCACGGGGACTGCACCATTCTGCTGGCGACCAACACCTTCCTCAACGGCTACGCCCGCAAGGCGCACCCCCAGGATTTCCGGAGCTTGCGTTACTTGTTCGCCGCGGCGGAAAAACTCCAGGAGGCGACGGCCAGCGCGTGGGCGCAGCGCTTCGGCGTCTGCGTGCTCGAAGGCTACGGCGCGACCGAGTGCAGCCCCTGCGTGAGCGTGAACACTCCGCTCGCGCCCAGGCACGGCTCGGCCGGACGCCTGTTGCCGGGGATGGACTACAAACCGGAGCCGGTCGAAGGCGTGCCGGAGGGAGGCCGCCTGCTCGTCCGCGGCCCCAACGTGATGCGCGGGTACCTCAACGCGGACGCGAACGCCAAGTTCCAGGCCCTTGGCGGCTGGTATGACACCGGCGACATCGTGCGGGTCGACGACGAGCGGTTCGTATTCATCCTCGGCCGGCTGAAACGGTTCGCCAAGATCAGCGGCGAGATGGTGAGCCTCACCGCGGTCGAGGATGCGCTGGCCGGCGCGTTCCCGCACTACGGCTTGCGCTGCCAGGTCGCCGTCGTGAGCCGACCGGACGCGGACAAGGGCGAGGTGCTCATCGCCGCGACGAACGAGCCGAAGCTGCAACTGGACGAAATTCGCTCCGTCATCCGCGGGCGCGGCTTGCCGAATCTCTGCGCTCCGCGCGAAGTCCGTTTCTTAAAGGAGATTCCCAAGCTGGGCACGGGCAAGATCAACCACAGGGAGCTGGAGAAGATGCTTTGAACGTTTACGATCATCCAACCTTTCGCATGGCCTGCCAGCAGTTCGATCTGGTGGCCGACTATCTTCAGATTCCCGCCGACGATCGCGATCGGCTCAAGTTCCCCAAGCGTTCGGTCTCCGTGGCCATCCCGATTCATCGCG
The DNA here is from genome assembly GCA_964652165.1 of uncultured Bifidobacterium sp. Classification (GTDB taxonomy): domain Bacteria; phylum Verrucomicrobiota; class Verrucomicrobiia; order Limisphaerales; family JADJPG01; genus DASTLJ01. The sequence goes on along the minus strand of CAZZAQ010000275.1, from coordinate 138 downwards.
ACGACGGCCGCACGGAAGTTTTCATGGGCTACCGCGTCCAGCATCACCTCACGCTGGGACCGACCAAGGGGGGCATCCGCTATCATCCCGATGTGGCGCTTGGGGAAGTGGCGGCGCTGGCGATGTGGATGAGCTGGA
>CAZZAQ010000274.1:3361-6504 GCA_964652165.1 uncultured Bifidobacterium sp. | reverse complement strand
GACTACCTCTCCGACGCCCTGGCCGCCCAGGTCGGCGGCATCGGCATCGCCCCGGGCGGCAACATCAACTACATCAGCGGCCACGCCATCTTCGAAGCGACGCACGGCACTGCCCCGAAGTACGCGAACCTCGACAAAGTGAACCCCGGATCTGTCGTCCTCAGCGGCGAAATGATGCTGCGCTATCTGGGTTGGACCGAGGCGGCGGACCTGATCCTCAAGGGCCTCAACGGCGCCATCGGCAGCAAACGTGTCACCTACGACTTCGCGCGGCTGATGGAGGGCGGCACGGAAATCAAGTGTTCCGAGTTCGGCGACAATATCATTGCCCACATGTGATCGGCGCGATCAACTCCGCGCGCTGGCGGCCAGCCATTCGAGGTAGCTGCCCGTGCCGCTGCTCAGCGGGATGACCAGGAACTCTGGCGTATCGTAGGGGTGTTCCTTCAATATGAGCTTCTCCAAAGCCGCAAGATGGAGCTTGCGGGTCTTCAGGAGGAGCAGCACTTCGGCGCCGCTCTCGAGTTTCCCCCGCCACCAGTAATGCGACTCGACACGCGGAACGAGGTTCACGCACGCCACGAGCCGCGCGGCGAGCGCGGCGCGAGCGAGGGCGCGCGCGGTCCGCAAGTCCGGCGCAGTGACGAGCACGAGAGCAAACGAGGCGGCGGAGCGCATGGTGGAGAGGGGAAGCCTTTTCGGAGCGGGAATCAAGCGAAGCCGTAATCCGTTAGAACATTCCAGTTGAGCCGCGAGCGGCATGGGTTAACTTCAGGCGCAACGCTTGCGGAACACGACGTTCAAACTCCTGCTGACCTTCGCGGTCTGCCTTCTCATTTCTCACGATGCGTTGGCCCGGCGCGGTTACGTGCGCACGCGCCAGGGGCGCATTGTGGAGGGACACATGCGCTTCGAGTCCAACGCGGTGGTCGTGGTGGACGCGGCCCGGGAGTTGTGGGCGGAGGTGGCGCTGACGAACATTGCGGCGCTCGGTTTCGAGTCGGCCTCGGAGGAGGCCATCGAGCCCAAGACGGATTCCAGCGGGCCTTTGCCCTTGCCATGGGAGAGCGAGGACGTCGGGAGCGTGCGTGAGCCGGGCGGCTCGGAGTTCAAGGGCGGAATCTTCCGCGTGCGCGGCACGGGTACGAACGTGCTGGCGGACGGGGATTCATTTCATTTTGTTTGCAAGCAGGTAAAGGGCGAGAGCGAGATTGTCGCGCGCGTGTTGCACGTCCAGAACACCGACCCCTGGGCGCGGGCGGGCCTGATGTTCCGGGAGGGCCTCGCCGCGGATGCCAGGCACGTTTTTCTGTCGGTGACGGTGTCGCGTGGAGGCATCCTGGCGTCGCGCGAACGCAAAGGAGGCGAGACAACCGTGCAGCTCGACCGAACAATGGTCCGGGGTTATTGGCTGAAGCTGAAGCGGGACGCCGAGAAGGTGCTGGCGCTCGCGTCGCCAGATGGCCGGCGCTGGCGGATAGTCGAGCGGCTCACGTGGCCGATGGAGGAGGAGCTTTACGCGGGCCTGGCGGTGGTGAGCGCGCGGGAAGGCGTGCGGGGCGAGTCCATCTTCGATCAGGTCGAGGAGGGCGCGTCGCTGCGCAATCGCGCCTGGGTGCCGAAGGTCGAGTTGAAAAGCGGCTCGACGCAGGCCGGCTACATCGAGCGGATGGATGACACAGCGGTCTGGTTCGACGCGGCGGCACTGCGCCCGCCGGTTTCCACGCACGGGGTGGCGCTGGTCCGGTTTCAGCCGGTGCCGCTGAAGCTGGCGACGTTTCTCGCGGCGGGGCGCAAGGGCGTGCTGCTGGGAACCGGGGAGTTCATCGAAGGGGAATGCGGGGGCATCGCCAATCATCGAGTGACGATCAGCTCGGTGCCGCTGGGGCTGAGGCGATATGACGTGAACAACGAGGTCATCGCGGTGGTGCTGGGGAAGCGAGCGGTGCTGCCGCGGCGAAACTTCGAGGTGACGACGACGGACGGCGCGACCTGGCTGGCGTTGGATGTGGCGCTGGATCGGGAGGGCCTCGTTTTGCGCGAGCCGTATCTGGGGACGCGCCGGATTTTCATGCACGAGATCGCCGAGGTGCGAAGGGGGTCCTAACCTGAGCATTTCATAGGCGACATGGCTGGATGGTGAGCCAATCTCATTAGCACCCGGCTTTAGCCGGGTGATGAGCGGGGTCGGCGCGTCCAGCCGCTTTAGCGGCTTCAGGCACAGCCTGCGAGAAACCGTTGAAACGGTTTCTCGTTCTCGCACGCCACGAACACCCGGCTGAAGCCGGGTGCTAATGAGAGTCAACCGCAAATGCTCTGAAGGTCTGTGAAATGTCCGGGCTAAGGAACGGACTGACAAGCTGCGGAGGGCCGGCGTCTCGCCGGCTCGGCGCCGCAGGCGCCTCCCCACTGGGCCGCTTCGCGGCCGAGGCAGGCGAGACGCCTGCCCTACCTTGGCGCCCGCGATGGGCGGACGCGGAACACGAGGAACAGTTCGTCGCCGACGCGTTTGCAGGAGATCCGCTTCAGCTCCGCCGCGTCCGCAAGCCGCGCGATGCCGAGTCCGTCCGCGACAGTCGGCGCGCGGGCGCCGCCGATTATTTTCGGACAAAGGGTGAGGTGAAGTTCATCGACCAGCCCGGCGCGGAACAGGGCGTCGTTGAGTTCACCGCCGCCTTCGCAGAGCAGGCGCCGGACCTTCCACTTCTGGCCCAGATGGCGCAGCGCCTTGTCGAAGTCGATTTCTCTCTCGCCCCCGATGACGAGTTCGTCGGCGAGTGTTCGCAATCGGCGGAGATTCCTGGCCGGGGCGCGTTCGGTGGCGAGCAGGATGATGGGGGAGAACCGGTGGCGGAAGATCGCGGCGCCGGGATCGATGGACGCGGAGCCGCTGACGATGACGCGAAGGTTGAATTCGGCGAGGCCGCGCCGGAGCCGCAGGCGCTGGTAGCGCGCCCCGCCGGGGCCGAGCTTCGCATTGGTTTCCTCGATCGTGCGCGCGCCGGCCATCACGGCGTCCGCCGTGGCGCGGAGTTCGTAGAGATGCCGCAGGTCGCGCGGGCTGCCGAAGGTCGTGACGGTCCGGTTGGCGGTGGCGATCTTACCGTCGGCAGTCATCGCCATGTTGACGACAATGAAGGGGC
>CAZZAQ010000274.1:0-3351 GCA_964652165.1 uncultured Bifidobacterium sp. | reverse complement strand
CCGCTTCTTCAGCTACGGCGACGCGCGGCGTTCACAGAATCAGCATCGCGTCGCCGTAGCTGAAGAAGCGGTAGCGTTGCGCGACGGCTTCCCGATAGGCGGCGAGCACGAGATCGCGCCCGCGCGTTTCGCCCGGCGCGGCGAAGGCGCTGACGAGCATCAGCAGCGTGGAGCGAGGCAGGTGGAAGTTCGTGAGCAGCCCATCGACCAGGCGGAACCGATGCGGCGGGTGAATGAAAAGGCGCGTACGCCCCGAACCTGCGCGAGCGCGGCCGTCGCTTTCGTCCGCGACGCTTTCGAGCACGCGCAGCGAGGTCGTGCCGACGGCGATGACGCGCCGGCCTTCGCATTTCGCCGTGTTCAGCCGCGCCGCCGTTTCTTCTGGAACGATGAATCGCTCCTCGTGCATCACGTGCTCCGAGAGTTCCTCGGATTTCACCGGCGCGAACGTGCCCAGGCCAACGTGCAGCGTGACATTGCAAATCTGCACGCCCGCCCGGCGCAGCGTTCCGAGGAGAGCAGGGGTGAAGTGCAGCCCGGCCGTCGGCGCGGCGACAGAGCCGGGCTCGTGCGCGTAGATTGTCTGGTAACGATCGATGTCGGCTTCGTCCGGTGAATCGCGTTTGATGTACGGCGGCAATGGCACGTGGCCGAGGAGCGCGAGTTCGTCGAGGATGTTCTCACAGCCCGCGAACACGAGCCGCCGATGGCCTTCGGCGTTCACGTCCACCACTGTCGCGCTTACGCTGGAGGAATCTCCGGCGCGAGTCCTGAAATCGATTCGCGTCTGCGCGCGCGCCCGTTTGCCGGGGCGGAGCATCACCCACCAATCGTTGCGCGAGTTTTCTTCGAGCAACAGCACCTCGAACTCGCCGCCGCTGCGGTGATTCCTGCCCGCCAGCCGCGCTGCGATTACTTTGCTGTCGTTCCATGTGAGCAGATCGCCTGCGCGCAGGAATTGCGGCAGCTCCTTGAATCGGTGGTGCGTCACCGTGCCCTCACTCCGGCGCAACACAAGCAGCCGCGATTCGTCCCGCTCCTGTGCCGGCCGCTGGGCGATGAGTTGTGTGGGTAATGGAAAATCGAAGTCGCTCACGCGCACGGCGAAGATTTAGCTTGCGCCAGGGAACAAATCACCCTCAAATCCTCCGCAGTTCTTTGCTGGGCAAGGAAGTCGGGCTTGCCGGGCAAGGAAGTGCGGGCTGTGAATAACGTGTGGATAAATCAGGCCCGTTTTTTTATTGACGGTCGGTGGGGCAAAGTGATTTGTTGAGGGGCGTTGTGGGGAACGATGGTGCGGTGACCCAAAATGCATGCCGGAATCAGAACAGAACGGAACCAAGTTCAACTCGTACTACGAGAACATCGTGGACGAAAAAAGAAGGGTTCAAGTTCCTTCGGCGTGGAGACGCGGCGCGGTCGAGACGGAGTTCATGGTGTTGCTCTGGCCGGTCGGTCCGCAGAAGAAAATCTGCTTGATGGTTCTGCCGCCGCCGGCCGCCCAGCGGTTGACCGAGCGCATCACGGCGATGCCCTTCGGCGACGACCGGGCCGAGTCCCTCCGGCGCTATCTGGGCCGCAATTCGCAGATGGTCACGTCCGACAAGGCCGGACGCATCACACTGCCCGAGCACATGGCGCGCGCGGCCGGCATCGAGAAAGAAGTTGTGCTGGTCGGAATGTTCGACCGGTTCCAGATGTGGTCGCCGGAGCGGTTCGAGCCGATTGCCGACGGCGACCGCGCTCTGGGTCCGGACGCCATGAAGCTCATCTGAGAATTATGGGCCTATCCAAGTTACTCGCAGTCGGTCGGAGCGTGCGGAGCGTCACCGAGCAGCCCGCCCGCTACAAGATGACCCAGCAGAACCTGCTGCCGACCTTTGGCGGAGCGAAGGCGACCGAGGCGCAGGTTGTGGATGAAGTTTCGCCAGCCCCGGAAGCACCGCCGAAACCGGGGACGGCCGATCCATTGATGACGACAGCGGCGGCCGGACCCGCCGGCGCTGGACGAAGCGAGGCTGGGCCGGACAGGGCGACCGCGTTTTTGGAAGCGACTAAAAAGCTTCGCCCATTCGGCGGCGGCACATGGTTCAAAAATCCGTTCGCCCGGACCGCCGCGCGAAAACAAGAGAACAGGCCCGTGCAAACAGAACTGTCGCTGGATTCGGTCAGACCCGTGCGAAACGATTTGAGCGATTCGGATGTTGAGTCGGGCCGGGCGCCGGGCCAGGCCGGCGGCCCACCGGGGATTCCAAGGGCGCCGAAAGCAGTTCCGGCCCTGGCCCCGGCCGACACCGGCGGCCTGTGGCAGCGGCTCAAAACGCGGTTGTTCGGCGCCACCGACGCAAACTGAACGCCCATGCGCAGTGCCAGAACACTTCGAGCACAAGCCGGTAATGACAGCGGAAGTGTTGGCCGCCCTGCAGCCGCGGCCAGGCGGACGGTTCGTCGACGCCACTCTGGGTGGGGGTGGGCACGCGGTGGCGATTCTGGCGGCCAGCAGTCCGAATGGATGGCTGTTTGGCTTCGATCGCGATGGCGCGGCCGTGGAAGCAGCCACGCGGCGGCTGAATGAAGCGGGCTTCGCCGGCCGCTTCGAAATCCGGCGAGCGAATTTTTCGGAATTGGCGGAATGCATTCCGCCTGACAGTTGCGACGGGATTCTTTTTGACCTCGGGGTCAGCTCGCCGCAGCTCGATCAGGCGGACCGCGGATTCAGTTTTCAGAGAGACGGTCCGCTCGACATGCGGATGGACGTGCGGCAGCCGGTGACGGCCGCGGTGGCCGTCAACGAGTGGACCGAGGCTGAGCTGGCTCGGATCTTCCGTGAGTACGGAGACGAGCCGCAGGCCCGGCGGTTGGCGCGCGCCATCGTGCGGGAGCGCCAGGGACGGCGGATCGAAACGACCGCCCAACTGGCGGCCCTTGTCGAGCGGCTCGCGCCCCGGCACGGCAGAAAAACGCATCCGGCGACGCGTGTATTTATGGCGTTGCGCGTGGCAGTGAATGAAGAGAGCAGCTCTCTAAAAAGGGCACTGGCGGCAGCCTGCCCGGCCCTCAAGCGCGGAGGCCGCCTTGCAATCATTACGTTCCATAGCCTGGAAGATCGCCTCGTGAAGGAATTCGGCCGCCAAATGACACGCGACTACACATTCGAGGGAACGGCCGACGTGCCTGAACTGCGCCGCCCGTGCGCGCCACAGATGCGCTGGGTGCGGCGCAAGGCCATTCGGCCGGGCGACGCGGAAGTTGCGGACAACCCCCGCGCCCGCAGCGCGCAACTCCGCGCGTTGGAGAAACTGTGAACCGGGATGAATGGAGTGAGGGAGTGAGGGAGTAATGGAGGAATGG
>CAZZAQ010000273.1:1504-6506 GCA_964652165.1 uncultured Bifidobacterium sp. | reverse complement strand
CTGCTCGGCCATCGCGGCTGCCGCCTCGGTATCGCCTATCCCGAGATCAGCGCCATGCAGGCCCGCGCCGTGTTCGAGGCCGCCGCCGAATGCCAGAAGAAAGGCATCAAGGCCCGGCCCGAGATCATGATCCCGCTCGTCGGGTTCAAGAAGGAACTCGACCTCCAGGTCGCGGTCGTCCACGACGTCGCCAGGCAGGTGCAGGCTGAGAAAAAGGTCAAGCTCAGCTACCTGGTCGGCACGATGATCGAAGTGCCGCGCGGCGCGCTCACTGCCAATGAAATTGCGCAGACCGCCGAGTTCTTCAGCTTCGGCACCAACGACCTCACGCAGACCGCCCTCGGCATGAGCCGCGACGACTCCGGCAGCTTCCTGCCGCACTACGCGGAGCTGGAAATCGTGAAGAAGAACCCCTTCGCCACCATCGACCAGACCGGTGTCGGCCAACTGATGGAAATCGCCATCACCAAAGGCCGCCGGACCCGTCCCGACATCAAGCTGGGCATCTGCGGCGAACACGGCGGCGACCCCGACAGCGTGAAGTTCTGCCATCGCCTCGGCCTCACGTACGTGAGTTGCTCGCCTTTCCGCGTGCCGGTCGCCAGGCTGGCCGCGGCCCAAGCGGCCATCGAGGAGAAGCGCAAGGGGAAGGCGAAGAAAAAGTAATTCAGCGGTAGGGACGCGCTGCCATGTCACTATGCGCACTCCCTTCGGGCGCATCTTGCGGGCCTGTTGCCCAAACGGTGTGCGGTCGGGAGAGGTAGGGCGCGTCGCTCCGCGCGCGCCGTGGGTACGTTGAAAGCCACGGGCTTTCGCAAGGTGTTCTCGCCTTCTCGGCGCGCGCGGAGCGACGCGCCCTACCTGCGGCGATTTGGGCAACAAGCCCTTGCCAGTACCACCAACGTAGGGCAGGCGTCTCGCCTGCCCGGCCGAGCGAAGCGAGGCCTTGGTGGTGCCAACGCCGCGCCTTTCGGCGCGGCAGGGCAGGCGGGACGCCTGCCCTACCTTCCCGGCGCGACCTCGAGCGTGGTGGTACTTCCAAGTTGCACCCCACGATACGACACGCGCAAACTTTTCATTTGAATACCTGCTCCCCTTCGCCGAGTCTTTACGAGGTCAGCCTCAAGCCTTTGGCGGCGGCTCGACCCGGCCTGAACTCTCACCGAACTATGAAACGCTGCCTTGCCGGTTTCGCGCCCAGCCTGGTGGCCATCGCCCTCCTTGGCGCTACCCCCGCGCGCGCCGCGGAGACGGCCCCGCTGAGTCCAGCCGACAGCGTGCTCCAGCAGGAACTCAAGCAACAACAGCTCAAAACCACCACGCGAAAGGTCGGCGAACAGCTCGAAGCCATCGTTGCCGAGTTCGACCGCAATGGCATCCAGGGCGAGGACGTGAAGGTGTTGCGCGCCATCCGCTCCGTGCTCGACCGGCTCTCGCAGCAGGACATGGAGAAGGTCATCACCTTCCTTCAGCAAACGCGCGCCGCCGGCGATCCTGCCGCCTCCGCCCGGCACGCCACCGAAGCCTTCGCCGGGCAGAAGACCATCATCGTCCAGCTCCAGCAATTGGTGCTCGAATACCAGCGCCAGCAGGCGCTCTACGAGATGTCGCTCCGCCTCAAGGAATTGGCCAACCGGCAGACCGCCAACATGTGGATGGGCGTTTCGCTCGCCAAATCCACCGACGGCAAATCCGGCTTCCACACCTTTGACGAGAACCAGAAGATCAGCCTTCGCTACCAGCAGTCCGAGCAAAACCCCCTCAAGGACGAAGTTGCCGCCATTCTCAGAAAACTCGAAAAGCTCTCCGCCGAAATCCCCGACGGCCCGACCGCCGAGCGTCCCAAGGCCGCGCTGCAGCAGGCCCGGGAAGGCGGCTTGACCCCCGCGCTCGAAGCCGCCGCGACCGAACTCCAGGAGAACGGCCTCAAGCTTCTCTCCGCGATCGGCAACGAAAAGAAAGCCCGCGACCAGATGCGCGAGATCGCCCGCCTGCTGCTCCTCTCCCAGGACGCCATCGATGCCCTCAAGCAGGCCCTCCAGGAATTGGACCGCGCCATCGACGCGCAGAAGAAAGTCACCGCGGAAACGCAGACTTCGAAAAAGAAGGACGAGGCCGAACGGCGCGCCGCCGAGCAGGCTGCCGTAGTCGACGACACCGACCTCATCCGCCGCGACATCGACAGCCTGGCGCCTATCGCTTCCGAGCATCTCAAGGGCGCCGTGGCAAAAATGCAGGACGCCCGCGAGAGCCTCGAGAAACAGGACGACGTCAAGCGCCGCGTCGAAAAAGCCCAGCCCCGCCAGCACGAGGCCCTCGCCGAAATGCAGCAAGCCCGGCACGCCCTCGAAGAGCAACTGGCCAAAGCCGAGGAACTCGCCGAGAAACCCGAGAACGCCCTCGCCGCCCTCCGTGAACTTCAGAAGGAAGTTCGCGAATTGATCAAGGACGAAGACACTCACCGGCAGGACACCGCGACCGCGGATAAGAAAGAGCTTGCCTCCAAGGCGCCGCGCCAGGGCGAGTTGAAGGACAAGGCGCAGGATCTCCAGGCGCGCGCCGCCACCCCTTCGCCCGAAGCCGCCTCGGCTCTGGGCGACGCCGCCAACCAAATGCAGAAGGCCCAAAACGCCCTCGCCCAGCAGCAGAACAATCCTGCCGCGCAACAGGCGGCGCTCGACGCGCTGCAAAAAGCGGACGAAGCCCTCGGCAAGGACGTCGCCCGCCTTGAACAGGCCGAGAAAGACCTCGCCAAGCTCGAAGAGCTTTCCAAGAGACTCGCCGAAATCATTCAGGACCAGCAGAAGGTCCAGGGCGCCACCGCCAAACAAGCCGTCAAACCCCAGCCCGAGCCGCAGCCCACGAAGGAGCTTTCGCAGAAACAGGACAAGCTGGGCCAGGAAACCGGCGCGTTGAAGCAGGAAGCGGAGTCTCCCGCGCCCGACGCCGCCACGCATCTCGACGCCGCGCAGAAGCAAATGGCCGACGCCAAATCCCAGCTCGACAAACCGGCCGCCCGTGAAGCCCAGCCCCCGCAGAAGCAGGCCCTCAACGAGCTTTACCAGGCCAAGAACAAGCTCGACAAAAAGATCGATGAACTCCGCGACCAGCTTGGTCTCCCGCCGCAGAGCAATGACAACCTCGCGCAGGCCCAGAAGGCCATCGAACAGGCGCAACAAGACGTGAACAACGCGTTGTCGGAGCTCCAACGGGCGCCGCCCGGCTTGATCGACGCCCTGCAAAAGCAGCAGCAGGAGATCGCCAGTTCGCTCCACGAATTGCGCCAGGATTCCCCGCAGGCCAAACCGCTCGCCCAGGCCCAGCAGGCCGCGAACGACGCCGCGCAACAACTCGGGCAGAGCGATTTGCCAAAGGCCATCCAATCCATGAAGGCCGCCCAAAGCGCTATGCAACAGGCCAAGCAATCCGGCCAGCCGCCGGGCCAGGAGAACAGCGGCCAACCGAATGGCAAGAAGGGCCAGTCTCCTTCACTGAGCGACGTTTCCCAGCAGCAAGCCGAGGTTCAAAAGGCCGCGGAAGCCCTCGCCGCCGCCCAGAAAGCCACCCCGCAAGCTTCAATGGAATCCGCCGCCGAGGCCCTGCAAAACGCCGCCAACGGCGTCGGTCCACTGGCTGCGGGCGCGCTGGGCCAGCTCCCGTTTGGCGCGCAACAGTCCCTTCAGAGCGCCGAGAACAGCAGCAGCGACGGCAGCGCCCAGGCGTCCGGCGGCCAGAGCACGCCGGCGCAAATGAGCGCGCAGGCCGCCGCCAATGCCCTCGCACAGGCGCAAGCCGCCCTGTCGCTCGCCCAGGCCGGTCTCGGCTCCGCCGGCGCCGGCCAGCAGCCCGGCCAGGGCCAGGGCCAGGGTCAGGGCAAAGGCAAAGGCAAGGGTCAAGGTAAGGGCCAGGGCCAAGGACAGGGCAAAGGCGAGGGCCAGCCGCCCCCGGAAGGCAACGGCAACGATGGCAATTGGGCCGGCGCGGGCGGCGCCAACGGCGAGCGTCGGGGCGCCACCGGGTCCGGAACATTCACCCGGCTGCCCGGCCGCGACCGCGCCGCGATCCTCCAATCGCAAGCCGAGAAATACCCGCAGGAATACGGCCCGCTTGTCGAGCAGTATTTGCGCAACCTCTCCGACCAAGGGTCGCAGAAGTGAACACATTCACCGCCCTGTTTGTTAGGCGGCATCACACGTCACATGAAATCGAACGCACACATTCCCAGCGCACCGCACGTCTGCATCATTGTGGTCGGTTATCTCATCGCCTTTTTCGGAGCATTATCTGTATTCAGGCTTCCGCTTTCCGTTTCCCTTCTTACCTTGGTTGCGGGATGCGGCGTGATCGCCTTGGTGTCGCGTCGGGGTTACTCCGTGCCACGTTTCACTTGGCGCACGGGGCTGGTTTGGGTTGCAGGTAGTGCAGTAATTCTCGGAGTGTTGTGGCTCATCGGTGAGGACAGAGTTCGACACTGGACGCCGCATCCAGCTGGATACCAGGTTGGGTGGCTTATTTGCTTGTCCTTCTTCCGGCATCTTCGCCAGATTTTTCATCATGATTCATCATCGCCACATGTCGCCTAACACTGCGGTTCATCGTGAAGGGGTCCTCACAATCGACAATGCATCCATCACACACCGTTGACTGGTTGCTGGATGCCGCCATCCCGGCATCGCGTAGCGATGCCCTGAAGGTAGCCGTGGGCTTCAGCCCACGGAAAAGCGCCCCGCTCACCACGCGTCGCGTAGCGACGCTTGAAACGGCTCCCGTCCTCTCTCATGCGCCGCTACGCGACGCGGGAATTTTCATCGCCAAACCGTGGGCTGAAGCCCACGGCTACCTTCACCCTGTCGCTCCGCGACAGGCGGAACGGGCTCGTCACAATCGACAATGCATACATCACGCACCGTTGACTGGTTGCTGGATGGCGCCATCCCGGCATCGCGGAGCGATGCCCTGAAGGTAGCCGTGGGCTTCAGCCCACGGAAAAGCGCCCCGCTCA
>CAZZAQ010000273.1:0-1404 GCA_964652165.1 uncultured Bifidobacterium sp. | reverse complement strand
CCACGCGTCGCGTAGCGACGCTTGAAACGGCTCCCGTCCTCTCTCATGCGTCGCTACGCGGCGCGACCGAATTTACAAACCTGTTCCGTGGGCTGAAGCCCACGGCTACCGTCACCCTGTCGCTCCGCGAAGGGCGTTCGGCGCTCCTGCGCGAATCGGTACGGGTGCGACGGGAAAGGGTACGGCGCGGGAGCGAAAAGGTACAGCGCTTGCGCCCAAGGCGCTGATACCTGTCCGGCGTTTCTGCGCGCTTGCCCGTATTGAGAGCACCCGGTATGCTCCGTCCATGCCTACGGTCACTCTTCAAGCGCATTACGACGGCCGGCACATCGTCCTCGATGAGCCGTACGACCTGCCTGCCAACGCCCCGCTCATGGTGACTCTGCTCCCTGCCTCGGTGGACACCGATTCCGAGGAGACGTGGCTGCGAGCGGCTTCATCCAGCGACGCTTTCGCCTTCCTGGCCGATCCCGCCGAGGACATTTACACGGTCGCCGACGGTGAGCCATTCCGCGATGCGGTATAGAGTCATTCTTCGGGCTATGAGGGCTTTTCGTCTGGTAACCGAATGGTCCGACACTGCGCTGTGGCGGGCCTTTTCCTGACTCCATGAACCGAACCGTCCTCAGCGCCACGCTCCTCGCCACCTTCTGCTTCTCGGCGTTCGCCGCTCCCGCACCGACGCACAAGGACGAAGTCGTGGACAAGCATCGACGATTCAAAATGGCCGGTCCGCTGTTCCTGAGCACTTGCTCCATTCGGTGAGTCTTGTATCTTCTTGCCATGACACAAGCTGTCGCCCACATCCTCGACGAGGTTGCGCAGCTCTCCGACCCGGAGCGCAGGGAGCTTCGACGCGCCATCGTCGAGAGCGTCCCCATGACCGACGACCTGACGGACGACGATTTCGCCGCATTGGCCGCCGAGGCCTTCCGCGCGCTCGACAAGGAGGAGGACGCTCGGCGTGCCTGAGCGTGGCGAAGTATGGCAGGTGGACTTCGGCATCACACAGAAAGTCCGTCCTGCCTTGGTCATCAGCATTCCCTACGCGGACGCCGACCGGGCGTTGATCGGCGTCATCCCCCATACAAGGGCCACGCGCGGTTCGCAATTCGAGGTTGCGGTGCCGACTCATTTTCTCAACGAGGGTGCGTTCCTGGTTCAGGGCATCCAGGCGATTCCGCCAAAGTATTTCCTGCGGCGACTTGGCGTTCTGACTCCCGAGCAGCTTCGCCGGATCGAAGAAGCACTGCTGCGCTGGGAGGGCATTTCATCCAGATGAACGGATCATTTGCCATCCACCGGAATTCGCCGCGTATCCGAATCCTTCGATGAAACAATTGGCCCTCATTGCCATCCTCCTCGCCTCGCTCGGCTTGTCCGCCCTCGCCGCCCCCGCGCCGG
>CAZZAQ010000272.1:0-6512 GCA_964652165.1 uncultured Bifidobacterium sp. | reverse complement strand
CCTGACACTGCCACTGAGTTCCCGAATACGTCACCCGCCTCGGTGTTGGAGGCTTTGAGATAGGCCTGCTGGACCCAATTCGTCCCGGTCCGCAGGAAGACATAGGCTGCGCCGGAACCGTCGGCGCTGTTGTTGGTTTCGCTGCCATTCACCCCGACGGCATCGCTGTCTTCCAGATACGCCCCGATCACCACTATGTTGCCCGACACCGCTGCCGAGCTTCCGAAATAATCAAACGCCCCGGTGTTGGAAGCTTTGATGTAAGCTTGCTGGGAGGGGGCGGCGCAGGCCATCGGCACCACGAGGGCGGCCGTCGCGAGTGCGGCGAGGCAGGGGTCGCGGCAAGCAGCGACACACCTGCGACCACCATTCCGATCCAGAGGGGGGCCGGGGCTCCGAGGAAGCTGCCGTAGAAGCATGCCACTGTCGCGAGTGCGGCGAGGCAGGGGCCGAGGCGAAGGTGGGAACGGAACGACGGGCGTGTTTTCATGGGAGCGGTGGCCTGAGGTCTCGCGAACGGGCCGCCCCAGGTGGCTTGGTAGGGGCGGGGGTGGTGTTGGCGGCGGCGCTGGGGCGGGTGATGTAGGTGAAGGTGTTTTCTGCCATCTGTGTTCTCCTTGGCTTGTTGGTTTTCCTGCGGTGCCTCAGCACTCCGGTCAAGCTCTCTGCACCATGCAGGGCTTCAGAAGGATGCTTGAGTTTCCGGATGGCACGCTGGCAGGGGCGGGCGGTTTTGGCAAGGAGAAAGGGGACGGAAATGTGCTGGGGGCGCATGACAGAATTCTTCCGCTGGTTAGAGAACCCTTGGATTTCAGCACATCTGTGTCTAGGACCTCATATACTTGCTGCGTAATTACTGGCGTTCTGAGGCAGGCGAAGAATTTTGTCATGCGCCCTGTGCTGGAATGGTCCCGGCTTGTCACTCGTCACACCCACGGCTAGATTGCGGCCATGAGCGCAGCCGACGTGATCGACGAACTCAAGAAACTGCCTGTTCGGGAACAGGCGGAGGTCTTCCGCTTTCTCGGCGAACAATTACGCGCTACGTTCCCTGACGAACCCAAGGCGAAGTATGCCGGGGACGCCGAGTTCGAAGCTGCGATGAAGAAGGTGTTCGAGGAAAACGCGGGCTTGATGCGCAGGCTTGCTCAATAGAGCCGGTTCATGCCGATTTTCCTGACCCGGAGCCAGGTCGAACGGCTCCATGATGAGGCCCTGATTCGCTGGGGCGGGAGCGAGGGCATCGGCGACTCCGGATTGATTGATTCCGCGCTGGCGTCCGCCCAGAATGCGTTCTGGTATGGGCACGGAGACGAGTTCGACATCGCCGCGGCGTATGCGTTCCACATTGCGGAGTCGCAGGCGTTCGTGGACGGCAACAAGCGCACCGGTGTTGCGGCCGCGCTCACCTTTCTCGAACTCAACGGCAAGTACCGGCGGCCAGACGAAGTAGAGTTTTACCAGGCGATGATCGCGGTGGCTGAAAAGAGAATGAGCAAAGCAGACCTGGCCGCATACCTTCGCCGGCTTGGGTCGGCTCCAACATGAGATCGGCCCAACTTCACAAACCCGTATGACCGCGGCAGACCCCAATCCGCAATCCGCAATCCCCAATCCGCAATCGCCGGAGCCCGTCGTCGTCGTGCGCGGCCTGACGAAAGTCTTCAAGGACTTCTGGGGCCGGCCCAAGGCGCGGGCGGTGGACAATGTCGATTTCGAGGTGCGGCGCGGCGAGGTGTTCGGACTGCTCGGGCCGAACGGCTCGGGCAAATCCACCACGGTCAAGATGCTGCTCGGCTTGCTGCACCCGACCAAGGGGCACATCGAAGTCTTCGGCAAGTCGCCGCGGCACGTCGCCACGAAGGCGCGCATCGGTTATCTGCCCGAGGAGTCCTACCTCTACCGCTACCTCAACTCTCGCGAGACGCTCGGCTTCTTCGGCAATCTTTTCAAGCTCTCGCCCGGGGAGCGGACGCGGCGCACCGACCAGTTGCTCGACATGGTGGGACTGACGCAGACGCGCACGCGCGCCGTGGGCGAATTCTCCAAGGGCATGCAGCGGCGCATCGGCCTGGCGCAGGCGCTCATCAACGACCCGGACCTGGTCCTGCTCGACGAGCCGACGGCCGGCCTTGACCCGATTGGTTGCCGCGAGGTGAAGGACCTCATCCTCGCGCTGGCCCGGCGCGGCAAGACGGTCCTCCTCAGCAGCCACCTGCTCAGCGACGTCGAGGACGTGTGCGACCGCGTGGTGATCTTCTACGGCGGCCGCATCCAGGCGATGGGGCCGCTCAAGGAGTTGCTCGCCAACCGCGACGCCGTGCGCATCACCACGCCGCCGTTGCCGCGCGAAACGATGGAGCAGGTGCTCGCGCTCATTCGCGCCGACGTGGCCGGGGACAAGGTGAAGATCGACAACCCAACGCAGAACCTGGAAAGTTACTTCCTCGACGTGGTCGCCCGCGCCAAGCAGGCCGATTTGCAAACTTCCGGTTCAATCTCCGGCGGACAAGTCGCCGCCTACTTGCGCGGCGAGGCGGAGGCAAAGCCGGCGACGGACAAGGTGCTGGAACGGCTGACGGCGCCCGCCGCGAAACCTGAGGCGAGGCCGGCTGAGGCCAAGCCGCAAGAGCCTGCCGTGGACCGCGCCCGCCTCGAGGCATTGACGAAGTCGGCTGAACCGGCGCCACAACCGGCCACGCCCCAAGCCGCGCCCACGCCGGCGCCCCCGGTCGATCTCTCGAAAGCCAACGAGAAGCTCTCGTCACTCTTGAACAAACCCAAGTAAAGACCATCGTCCATGCAACGCTTGCTCGCCATCACCGCGCTGACCTGGAAGGCGGCATTTCGCTTCCGCCTGTTCTGGGTGCTGGCGGGGCTGTTGCTCGGCTCGGTCGTCGTGCTGCCCTTGTTGCTCAAGGACGACGGCACGGCGCGCGGGTTCATCCAAATCATGCTCACCTACACGTTGAGCGTCATCACCGCGCTGCTCGGCTTCTCCACGCTCTGGCTGGCCTGCGGCACGCTGGCGCGAGACATCGAGGATTGCTCGATACAGATGGTCGCGGTGAAGCCCATTGCCCGCTGGCAGATTTGGCTTGGCAAATTCCTTGGTATCATGTTGCTCAACGCGGCGCTGCTGGGCGTGTCCGGCGCCATCGTCTTCGGCTTGCTGTACTTGCGCAAGGCCCAGATGCAAACGGCGGCGGCTCGGGCCAGACAGGCCGGCGATAAGAACCTGGCGGATTACATCGAGTCGCAAGTGAAGATTTTGCGGAAGGAAATTTTTGTCGCCCGCGCCGCGGTTAAGGAGCCGATGCCCGACGTCGAAGCCGCGGTGAACGGGGCGATGGTGCAGGTGATGCGGGAAAAGAACCTGTCCCCCGAACAGCAGGAGGAAACGCGCAAGCTGCTTCGCGAAGAGGTCCGAAGCCGGCACCAGGTCGTGCCGCCGAACCATCTTCGCCGATGGACCATCGACCTTGGCCTGCGACGCCATCTGCTGCGTGACCAACCTCTCTTCATGCGAGTGAAATTCCACGTCGCCATGACCAACGAAACGGGCAGCTACCTTGGCCTTTGGAACGTCGGCCCGCCGGGCACACTCCAGGTTCCCAGCCTCCCGCAGAGCCTGGCCGCGGACACGTTTCACGAAATCGAGATTCCCCCAAACCTCTTCGACGATTCCGGCAGGCTGACCATCGACTTCGAGAATCGGAACAACACGGCCCTCATCTTCCCGCTCGAGGACGGACTCGAGGTCCTCTATCGCGAAGGGGGCTTCGGCTTGAACTTCGCTCGCGGGCTGGCGGTGATTCTCTGCTGGCTGGCGCTGCTGGCGGCCCTTGGGCTGGCGGCGGCGAGCCTGCTGTCGTTCCCGGTCGCGGCGTTTTGCTCGATCGGTCTCCTGCTCGTCGCGCTGTGGAGCGGCACGCTGTCCGATGTGGTCGCCAGCGGTTCTCCATTTGGGGAAGACCATGAGACCGGCGAAGTGCGTATGCCAGGCAAACTCAGGCCTGTGGTACTGCTGTACAAGGTGCTATTGTGGGGAACGAACTTATTTATGGAGTTTTCGCCAATTGACTCGTTGAGCACAGGTCGCAGCATCACTTGGGGGCAGCTCGGCTTGGCGTTCGCCCAAATCGTGTTGCTGTCTGGAGGCATCCTGGCGCTCATCGGCATCGTCATCTTTACGCGGCGGGAGCTCGCCACGGCACAGGGAACGCAATGAGTCGCCTCTACAAAATTTGCCTGCTGCTGCTGGCGCTCCTGTTCATCGCCGGGTCAGGCACGTTGCAAAACCTCCTCAACCGCCAGCGCGCCGGCCTGGGCCTGACGCGCGTCGCTCCGCTCGAGAACGCCCCGCCGATGCTGGCGTTCACGACCGTGGCGCTCGGCGGATTCCGAGGCCTCATCGCCAACGCGCTCTGGATTCGCGCCAACGATCTTCAGCAGGAAGACAAGTTCTTCGAGCAGGTCCAGCTTTCCAGTTGGATCACGAAGCTCGAGCCGCATTTCACGCAGGTCTGGCTCGTCCAGAGTTGGAACATGGCGTACAATATCTCTGTCAAGTTCCGCGACCCCTACGACCGCTGGCGCTGGGTCCAACGGGGCATCGAACTGCTGCGCGACGACGGCCTGCGCTACAACCCCAAGGAAGCGCTCATTTACCGCGAGCTGGCCTGGTTCTACCAGCACAAGATCGGGCAAAACCTCGATGACGCGCACCTCATCTACAAATTCGAGCTGGCTCACGAGATGCAGCGCGTGTTCGGCGGCGGCCGGCCGAACTTCGACGAATTGCTGAACCCGCAGACCGACGACGCCCGCGCCCGGGTGAAGCTCCTGCGCGAGAAATACAAGATGGACCCGGCGACCCTCAAACAAGCCGACGACCTGTACGGCCCGCTGGACTGGCGTCTGCCCGAGGCGTCGGCGATTTACTGGGCCGTGGTCGGCCTCAAGAACTCGAACAAGAAAGACCTGACCGCCTTGCGCCGGGTGATTTACCAGTGCATGCACATGCTGGTGATGCGGGGGCGCATCGTGCTGGAGCGGCCGGACGGCTCGTATGTCTTCGGCCCCGACCTGAACAAGATCGGCCTGGCCAACGACGGCTACATGAGGATGCTCAAAGAGGAGACGGAGAAGCCGATCGTCGTCGAGCGCGCGCACCGCAATTTTCTCAAGGAGTGCGTCTACATGCTCTACATGCACAACCGGCTCCAGGAGGCCAACCACTGGATGGCGGTGCTGAAGGAAAAATACCCCGAGGCGGTGCCGAAGGAGGAAACGGTCGAGGCCTATGCGCTGAAGCGGTTCACCACCACGATCACCGACATCGACATGAGGCGCACCACGATCCTGCTCGAGGGCCTTCTCACGCAGAACTTCGAGAACCTGGCGATTGACGAGGATGACCGCGCCGCCGGACTCCTGCGCATGGCCCGGCAGATTTACGACTACTACCAGGAAGCCACCAAGCGCCGCGCCGGGATCATCAGCCTGCGTCCATTCGAGGAAATGTATCGGGACAAGCGGAATGATTTCCTGGATCCCGCGACCGGTGTGCCGGATTACTACCGGGCCCGTCTGCGAACGAAACTGGGCCTGCCCGCGGAGGCGCCGGCGCCGACAAGCCCGGCCTCTCCAGCCGCCAGCACGAACCCACAGCCGGCGAAGGCAGGACGGTAGAAGACGTGTTGCGTGTTGCGTGTTGCGTGGAGCGCCGATGGACGGACCAACGTGCTTGACGCAATACGCAACACGCAACTCGTCTCTCCTCAAACGAACTTTCCCGGATTCAATATCCCCCGCGGGTCGAGCGCGCGTTTGATCTGGCGGTGCAGCTTCCGGACGTTATCGTCAGCGGCTTGCGGCCACCAGCGCAGCTTCGCCAGGCCGATGCCGTGTTCGCCGGTGATGCTGCCGCCCCAGGCCAGGATTTGCTTGAATAGATCATCGAGCGCAGCCTCCGCGCGCGCCTCGGCGCCCGGCTGCTGGCGGTCGAGCATGATGTTTACGTGGATATTTCCGTCGCCCGCGTGGCCGAACGCGGCGACGGGCAGGGCATGCTTCTTCTGAAGGCGGGCGGTGAATTGAAACAGGTCTTCGAGCCGGCCGCGGGGCACCACGATGTCCTGATTCAGCTTCGTCAGCCCGGTGTCGCGGAGCGAATAGGAAAACTCGCGCCGGATTTGCCAGAGCCGTTCGCACGCAGCGTGCCCGATGGCGCGGTCCACGAACAGCGGTCCCGGCTTGCTGGCGCGGATGACGCGCTCGAGGGCGCGGAGGTCGGCGCGCACGGATGGCTCCCGGCCGTCGAGTTCGACGATGAACAGGGAATGGCAGCCCTCGAGTTGCCGGCTGCCGGTGCGCTGGCGGGCGGCGGCGAGCGTGAACGAATCGGCGACTTCCAGGGCGCACGGGAGGAAACCCGCCTGGAAGATTCTCCGGATGGCGCGCGTGGCGGCGGCGGTCGAAGGGAAACCGACGGCCAGGCAGGCGCGCGA
>CAZZAQ010000271.1:4379-6550 GCA_964652165.1 uncultured Bifidobacterium sp. | reverse complement strand
TTTCAACGGTTTCTCACACCTTGTCGAAACCGTTGAAACGGTTTCGACGACTTCCGACGCGCACACACCCCGCTGAAGCGGGGTGTTAATGAAACCGGCGCTTCGACGAACAATACGACTGTAAAATATCCAGGCTAGGAACTAATGTTGCACTGGAAGCCCCTGTCCCGTTCGAGTAGCAATTCAGTCAGCTATGCCTCAATCGCCAGTCGCAACTTTGTTCCTCTCGATTTGGACAGGAATCGTTTTGGGTGCGGCTGTCATTCCGCTATCGACATTTGCAGCGGTTGCCGCCGAGCCGTCGCAGCCGCTCACACCGCAGGAAGAACGAGCTTCCTTTCGATTGGCTGACACTGCGTTGACCATCGAACTGGCCGCCGCCGAACCGGAAGTCGTCAGTCCCGTTGCCATCGCCTTCGATGCGGACGGGCGGCTGTTCGTCGCAGAGATGCTCGATTATCCCAACGCGCAAACGTCCGGCCGCATCAGGCTCCTCGAGGACCGCGACGGCGATGGACGTTACGAAGCCGCGACGGTGTTCGCAGACAATCTGCCGTTTCCCAATGGCGTGCTCCCCTGGCGCGGCGGCGTGCTGGTCACGGCCGCGCCGGACATCTGGTATTTGAGCGACACCAATGGCGATGGCCGCGCGGACGAAAGGCGCGTCTTGTTCACCGGCTTCGGCCTTGGAAATCAGCAATTGCGCGTGAATGGATTGATGTGGGGACTCGATAACTGGGTTTACGGCGCCAATGGCCGCAGTGAGGGCGAGATTCGCAAGCCCGACGATTCACCGGGGAAGGCCGTTTCCATTCGCGGGCACGATTTTCGTTTTCGGCCCGACACCGGCGAATTCGAAGCCATCGCGGGGCGCAGCCAGTTCGGCCTGGCGAGCGACGATTGGGGCAATCGGTTTCTTTCGTGGAACACGATTCCGATTCGACACGAGGTGTTGCCCGAGCGTTATCTCAATCGCAATCCACATCTGGCATCGACGGAATCGGTCGCCGACATCCTCGAGCTGGGCGACACCGGACGCGTCTTTCCGCTCGCGCCGCCACCGCTCACGTTCAACAACGAATCGGTGAAGCATTTC
Organism: uncultured Bifidobacterium sp.; assembly: GCA_964652165.1. Taxonomy (GTDB): domain Bacteria; phylum Verrucomicrobiota; class Verrucomicrobiia; order Limisphaerales; family JADJPG01; genus DASTLJ01. Next base: position 5,454 of record CAZZAQ010000271.1, on the reverse strand, counting down.
AATGCGCTGTCCGGCCTCACGATTTACCGCGGCGGTGCGCTGGGCGAGGAGTATCGCGGCAACGCCTTTGTGGGCGAGTCGCTGCTAAATCTCGTGCACCGCCGCGTGCTGGAACCGAACGGCGCCACATTCACGGCCCGGCGGGAAGAGCGGGAGAGGGAATTTCTCGTTTCGACCGACCCGTGGTTTCATCCCGTGAACTTCGCGACGGGACCGGACGGCGCGCTCTACGTCGTCGATTTCTACCGGAAGTTCGTGGAACATCCGGATTGGGTTCGCGGGGCGGCGCGCAACGACGTTCCCTGGCGAACCGGGGCCGAGCACGGGCGACTCTGGAGGATCCGCAATTCCAAGCTTCAGCTTTCAAGTCCCAAACCAATATTGAATCGCGCAGCATGGCCTGAACTCGTCGAGCACTTGCGTGATGACAACGGCTGGTGGCGCGACACCGCGCAACGTTTGCTCGTCGAGCGGCAGGAGCGCGCGGCAATCCCCGCCCTCGAAGAGATGGCGCGAGGAGCATCGTCTCCGTTCGCTCGCATGCACGCGCTCTACACGCTGGAAGGATTGCGCGCGCTGACGCCGTCGAGACTTCTCGGTGCGCTGAAAGATGAAGACGCTGTCGTGCGCGAGCATGCCGTCCGGCTGAGTGAGCGTTGGCTGGCGGGCACAAATGTGGCTAGAGCCGTTTTATCGCTCGCCGACGATGCCAATCCACGGGTTCGCTTCCAGGTCGCGTTGAGTGTCGGAGAATTCGATGGCGACGCGAAGCTCGACGGCTTGACCAAAATCGCGCGACGCGATTTCGCCGACCGTTGGCACAGGCTGGCCGTGCTGAGCAGCGTGGGACCAAACGCATGGCCATTCCTGAGGAAGTTAGTGCAGGAGGGACCGGACTGGTTGAGTGAACCGACCCGCGAGCAGGCAAAGTTTCTCGATGAAGCAGCACGCTTGGTCGGCGCAAGCCACAGCGAAGCTGAACTCAAGGAATGTCTCACATTCCTGACACAGCCTGGCGCGAAGCCGCCCGCTGCGGGACACATGGCGTTGCTGGCCGGACTGGCCGATGGTTTGG
>CAZZAQ010000271.1:1908-4369 GCA_964652165.1 uncultured Bifidobacterium sp. | reverse complement strand
CTCGCACGCCCCGCCCACTCCGTGAGTTGATAAGCAATCCCCCCGGCGCGATTGGAGGTCAGATTCAGTCTCTGGGCACGCTGATTGATTTTGCCGCCACACGCGCGGCTTCTGAGGGGGTGAAACTTCCAGACCGCCTCGATGCCATTCGCCTCCTGGCCCGCGTCACGCCTGAGTTATCCGGGAAAACATTGCTCGAGTTGTTGCAGCCGCAACAGCCGGCCGAAGTCCAATCCGCCGCCGCGCGGGCATTGGCCGAACTGGACAATGACACGCTGGCGAAAGCCGTTTTTGCCGGCTGGAGTCAATACGCTGCATCCACGCGCCGACGTGTGCTGGCCGCCGTCCCGCGTTCGACTACTATGACGTCGGCGCTCGCTGACGGGCTTGAACACGGCGAATTGTCGCCGGTCGAACTCGAGCCTTCAGTGCGCCAGTCGCTCCTGAAAACGCCGAACGATCGACTCAAGCAGCGAATTCAGAAACTGCTCGCGGTTGCGACCGGGGCGAATCGTCAGGAAGTCATGACCCGCATGCGGCCGGCGTTGAAATTGGAAGGGGACCGTCGGCGCGGCGCGGTGATCTTCGCGAAGTCCTGTTTGCTTTGCCACACCGTCGAAGGCCAAGGCCGGCATGTGGGTCCGGACTTGTCCGGCGTCGCAAGCCGTCCCAAGGAGGCGCTGCTCGTGGACATCCTGGATCCGAGCCAGCAGGTCTCGCCGGATTTCATCAACTACACGCTTGTGACGACGGACGGAAAAGTGGTCACCGGCTTCATTTTTTCCGAGACCGCTGCGAGCGTGACGCTGCGCCGCGCGGACGAAGCCGACGACACGGTCTTGCGCAGCCAGATCAAGGAACTGCGCGCGGAGGGCAAATCGCTCATGCCGGAAGGACTCGAGCAGGGGATGACGCCCCAGGACATGGCGGATTTGTTTTCGTTTCTGCAAAAGCCCGAAGGACGGTTGCTCTCGGAAGGGAAATGAGGTTTCGCCCGCAAAAGTTCTACGCATTGTGACGGCCAATTGAAAGTTGGAGACTACTTCGTCACCACTCGCTGGACGGTCGTGCTCTCGGCGGGACGCAAGTCGTCGCCGCAATCCGACCGTGCGCTGGGCGAGCTTTGCCAGACCTACTGGTATCCGCTTTACGCCTACGTCCGCCGCCAGGGCCACACGAAGGAGCGTGTCATCACGCGCCTGCGCGATGAGTCCGCCGCCGCGGGCAAGTCGCCGCTGTTCGAGCGGGCGAAGGGCTGCCTGAGGGTCGGTGAGTCCGCCATCCCTTACTCCCGGGCAGCGAAGGAACTCCAGATGGACGAAGGGGCGGTGCGCGTGGCCGTCCACCGCTTGCGCAAGCGCTACCGCGAACTGCTGCGAGAGGAGATTGCCCAGACCCTGAGCGACCCGGCACAGGTTGCCGAGGAACTTCGCTCGCTGCAGGCTGCGCTGGCTTCGTAAACCGATGGTTTGCAATCGAACATTTGTGTTTGCGACACGGTTCCCACGTCAATCGCGTCACTGACGATGCTGACGAGAGCGCGAGAGGACTCCCTGACGGTTCCCGACGCAGCGGCATTCCACGACCCGGCGCAACGCTTCGGCTTCCTTCACGGGCGGCCAGGAGTGGGCCATGCAGTCGCTTCCGCATCGAGAATCAGCACCGACATTGGATTGCGCCACACGCGGCAGAGCGGCTCAGGCGAAGCCTGCGGTTCGGAGCCGCCGAGGTCCGGGCGGATCGAGTAGCGGTGTTGGCCATCGCGAACGCGGCGATATTCGCCAAGCGGGACAATCAGCGAGGATATGGCCGGGGCCGTGCCGGCCTGCTTCGGCGTGGCAGGGCTGTTCGTCGCAGGTGGAAGGGCGAAGAAAAGGGGCTGCGCCGTGTGGTCTGTCGGGCGGTCGCGCCGGAGGACCATCGCACCCTCTTCCATGACGGTGTAAATGGGAATGAGACCTTCGCGCGGCCGGCCTGTCGGGACGGCAAAGAAAGGAAGTGATTCGATGCGCCTCCAGGCCCTGGCGGATTCGATGTCGGGCCGCATCCTCAGACGAGTACGGCCGTCCGGTTGGAGCGTGGCATACACTGGCGCCGGGAGGTCGAGGCGCGGATCGTCCAGCGCGAGGCGATACATGATCTGGTTGTAGTCGTAGCGTGGGGTCTTTTGCGTCGCACCGGAGAAACTGGCAGTGTAGGTGCCCTCGAAGTAAATCACGCGTCCGCCATCCTGGTCGAAGAAGGCGTGCTGGGTGGGGTTGTAAAAGTTGTAGCGGTCGTGCGCCACGACGCGGCGCGCATAGACCCACGGGCCGAGCGGCGTGTCGGCCTCGGCGAACCAGATTTCGCCAGGCTGGCCGCTGCCAATCATCACCCAGCGCCGCCGATACTCGTTCCAGCAGACGGAACCGCGGTCCACCTGGATGGGCCGGCCGGATTCCACGTCGTGGAGTTGGAACCA
>CAZZAQ010000271.1:0-1898 GCA_964652165.1 uncultured Bifidobacterium sp. | reverse complement strand
TCGGGCTTGAGGAGACCGGCCTTGAGGAGTTCGCGAAGGCGCGGCCCGTCGAGCCGAGCGGCGCCGGCGCGCCATTCGTACCGGAGTTGACCGTCGGGAGCGCGGTTGAGTTTCGAGGCGCCGCCGTCCTCGCGCGCGCCAGGCGCCAGACAGGTGAAGGCTTCGTAGGCGGCGAGGTTGGTGAGGCTCGCGAGGCCAGCCCGCACGCGGTAGTTCGGGTAGAGATAGAAGTAATCGTTGGGGCCGGCGCGCGCGCGGAACGGATGCGCCGAGTCGTGCGTGTCGTGTATGTCCCAACGAGCCAGCGACTCAAAAACCTGCTGCTCGTCGTTGAAGATCGCCAGGTGCCAGTCGCGAGTCTTATCGAGGCCTGTGCCCGCCGCGACGCGGGCCAGCAACCGCTCGCGTCCGCGCTCGTCACGCAACGTCATCAACCCTTCAATCCATTTCAACCCCTGGCCGAAGCTGGCGTCCGGGCACATCGGCTTGCTGAAGCCGGCTTTGTCCGAGAAGTAGCCCAGGTCCACGCCAACGCCGGGGTCGAGTCCGCCCCGGCCAGGCGGTTCGGAAGTCGCGCCAGACGCGCCGAAGTTGCCGAGCGGATACGACGGCCTGTCCGTGTCGCCCCAGAACCAGAAAATTTTCCCGCGATACGGAGTGGCGATGACGGTGTCCTGGCCCATCACCTGGCCGTTGAGCAGCGGCGCCTTCGTGGGCGGGCGCCGTCCGAGCAGCATCGTGTCGCGATAAACGCCTTCCCCCGTGATGCGGTAGAGCCGCTCGGCAATGTTCAGGCGCTTGAGTTTGATGACCGCCGCGCCGCCAGCGACAGGTCGCAACTTCAAGCCGCGATTGTCAAAGAAGTCCTTCGGATACTCGTAGCCGTGGCTGCGCACGTGGAAGAAAACCTCCCGCCCCATGAGCGCCGGTTCGAGGAACGCGATGAGGCCGTTGCTGTCGGTCCAATAACTCACGCGGTTGACCGTGGTCAGTTCGACCAGCGGCACGCCGCGGCCCGTGGAGTCATCGACGACCTCAATCGCGAAATAATCTCTCGGAGCGCCGTGCGACGCGACCAGGCCCGCGGCGGCGAAGCCGAGCGCCTCTCCGAGACGCGACAGGCCCGCCAGTAGAATAGCGGTGAAGACGTTGGAGTTCATGAAATCGCGACCGTTTTCACTTTCTTAACCGAGTCGAAGAACTGCTGGAGCCGTTTGTTGACTTCTCACATCGTAGAGCTCACGTCTGGCCGGTTGAGAATCGCCATAGCGCTGGTTCTACTCCTTCGGCCGATGTTTGGACAGTGCAACCAGCGGGCCGACTGGATTTACGCCGCCGTGCCTTCCGCCGCCAAACGCTTTCAAAAGCAGAACGCTGGAGACGAGTTGTTGCGCATGGATTGGTCGTAGCGTTATTGCGTCGCCGGTTCCAAGAGACTGCAGGACCAGGCGCCGATCGTGATTCTTTTCCAGTGCTCGTGCTCAGTTCGCGCCCGGCCTCTCGTGGCTGGCGTTTCTGCTCGCCTTCCGTTATCTGTTCCGCGTGATCTCGGACGTTGCGTTACTGGCCAACGTGGTGACGTTGCCTGGTTGCCGCGCGCGCCAGCCCAGGCTTCATTGGCACGGGGCCTGGAACTGAAAGGTATGAAACTGCGTAACCTCCGTTGGCTGCTGCTTGGCGCGGCTGCGTCGATTCTCTGCGTTCCTCCAGCGGCGCACGGCGCTGGTGTTACGATCATTACCCACGGTTTCAATGGCGACGCGCAAGGCTGGGTGCTCGGGATGGCCGGCAGCATTCCCGGTTACTATCGCTTTCCGGGAACGAACGTCATTTGCTACGAAGTGAGCGTCAGCTACAACAGCGGGTTCACGGTCACGTCCAGGAAAGTTGCGGGCGGG
>CAZZAQ010000270.1:177-6573 GCA_964652165.1 uncultured Bifidobacterium sp. | reverse complement strand
CTCCAACGCGCGCTGGCCAACCTCAAAGTGGCCATCGAGGAGAGCCACGCCCGGATCCACACCGGCCCGCTGCCCCGCATCCTGGGTGATGCCACGCAGTTCACGCAACTGCTGCAAAACCTCGTCGGCAACGCAATCAAGTTCCGCGGCGACAAGCCCCCCGTCATCCACATTTCGGCCGAGCGGATCGATGCGGTCGGGGACCTCGACGCCAAGGCGAATTCCGAGTCCCGATCTCCGAACTCGAAAGTCTGGCGCTTCGCCGTGCGGGACGAGGGCATCGGCATCGAGCGACAGTACTTCGAGCGCATTTTCGTCATCTTCCAGCGTCTGCACGGCCGCGAGGAGTATTCGGGCACGGGCATCGGACTGGCCGTCTGCAAACGAATCGTCGAGCGGCACGGCGGGCGCATCTGGGTCGAGTCCGAGCCGGGCCGGGGGGCGACCCTTTTCTTTACAATTCCCGAAGCTCCGGATTCCCCGTTATGAACGCGCGCGCGCCGCTCATTCTGCTGGTCGAGGACAACCTTGGCGACGCGCGACTCGTGAGCGAGGCGCTGCGCGAGTCCGCTGGCGGGAGCCAACTGCGGCACGTGGACGACGGCGTCGAGGCGCTGGCCTTCCTTCGCCGGCAGGGCGCGCACGACGGGGCAGCCCGGCCCGACCTGATTCTGCTCGACTTGAATTTGCCTCGCAAAAGCGGGCGGGAAGTGCTGGCCGAAATCAAAGCCGATGATACACTGCGGCGCATCCCGGTGGTCATATTGACCTCGTCGCAGTCCGACGAAGACGTGCTGAGCATGTACACTCTCAATGCCAACTGTTATGTGCCGAAGCCGGCCGACCTGGATCAGTTCCTGGCGGCCATCCGGTCCATCGAGCAGTTCTGGTTCAAAACGGCCCGCCTTCCCGCTTCATGAGCGCGCCGGAGGACAAGGCCCGGAACGGCCGGACGCCGTTCTTCTCCCGGTTGCGGGCGCGCCTGCTGGCGCTGGTGCTGCTGGCGATTCTTCCCGCGCTTGGCCTGGTGCTCTACACCGGCTTCGAGCAGCGCACCGCGGCCCGCGCCGACGCCGAGGCCGACGCCCGGCGCGTCGTCAAGCTGGCGGCGGCCTCGCAGAAACAGCACTTCGAGGCCACCCGCCAGCTCCTGGCCACGCTGGCCCAGCTTCCGCAGGTGCGCCCCGACCGTAACGCCGAATGTCAGGCCCTCTTCACGAACCTGCTCCACCTTCACCCGATCTACGCGAACATCGGCGGGCTGGACGCCGAAGGCAAAGTCTTCGCCAGCGCGGCGCCGTCGGCGAGGCCCGGGCTCGACCTGAGCGACCGCTCCTACTTCAAGCTGGCACGCGACACCCTGAAATTCGCCGTCGGCGAGTACCAGACCAACGGCATCACCGGCCGGCCCACCTTCAACATGGCCCATCCGTTGCGCGTGGATGGCGAGTTCGCCGGGGTCGTCTTTGCGGCGCTTGACCTCAAGTGGCTCAATCAGCTCGCGGCGCGCGCCGATCTGCCCGAGGGCACCACGCTCACCCTCATCGATCGCAAGGGCACAATTCTGGTGCGCTATCAGTCTCCCGATCCGGGCAAGAGCTGGATTGGGATAACGATTACCAACGAGCTCTTCCTGAAGTTTCTGACCGAAGGCACCGAGCTGACTGGCGCTTTCCGCGGCCTCGACCGGGTGAAGCGCCTCTACGCCTCGACGCCTCTGAGCCGCACCGCAGGACTTCCCGACGCGAAAGTCTTCGTCGGCATCCCCGAGCAGGCCGCCTACGCCGCGGCCCACCGCACGATGCGGCTGAACTTGATTTTCCTGGGCATCGTGGCCGCGTTGGCGCTCGCCGCGGCGTGGACGGGCGGCGACTTTTTCGTGCTCCGCCAGGTGCGCGGCCTTGTGGAGGCCGCCAAACGGCTCAGCAAGGGCGATTTGGCCGCGCGCTCCGGGGTCGCCCCCGGGCCCGGAGAATTAGGGCAGCTCGCGCGCAGTTTTGACGACATGGCTGCGTCGCTTCAACGACACGTCGGCGATCTCGAGCGCGCCCAGGCCGAGCTCAAAGCGCTCAACGAGGAGCTGGAGCAACGGGTGCTCGAGCGGACCGCCGAACTGCGCCGCTCCAATGAAGACCTCGAACAATTCGCTTACGTCGCCTCGCACGACTTGCAGGAGCCGCTGCGGATGATCACCAGTTACGTCACGCTTCTGCGCCAGCGCGAAGGTTCGAAACTCGATCAAAACTCCCAGCAATTCATCGCCTTCGCGCTTGATGGCGCGACGCGCATGCAACAGCTCATCCAGGACCTGTTGGCCTACTCGCGCGTCGGCAAGCAGGGCGGGGACTTCGAGCCGGCCGACCTCCGCGAAGCCTGCGCCGCCGCGCTGGCGAACCTTCGGGCCGCCTTCGAGAAGGCCGGCGCCGAAGTCACCCGCGACTCGCTCCCGACCGTGAAAGGCGATCTCAGCCTGCTCACGCAGCTTTTCCAAAATCTCGTCGGCAACGCCCTCAAGTTCCACGGTGAAGCGCCGCCGAAGATCCACGTCGGCTGCCAGCGCAAGGGGGCGGTCTGGGAATTGGCCGTGAGCGACAACGGCATTGGCATCGCGCCGCAGGATTTCGAGCGCATCTTCGTCGTGTTTCAACGGCTTCACTCGCAGGACAAATTCCCGGGCACGGGCATCGGCCTGAGCGTCTGCAAAAAGATCGTCGAGCGGCACGGCGGCCGCATCTGGGTCGAGAGCAAGCCTGGCAAAGGCGCGACGTTCTTCTTCACGATTCCGGCGATGGAGTAGCCTCGGTATGCCTGCACCTGTGACGAGTGAAGTTGCCGCAGCCCGGGACGCCGTGATACGATAGCGCCGTGATGATTCAGGACGATTTGCTATGATGGAAGAATTACTCCACTCCGAGACGACGATTCGGCTGGGAATTTCGCTTTCCATATTTGCCGTGCTCGCGGTCTGAGAAGCTCTGTTCCCAAGACGGAAACGGTCGGTTTCCCGGTCGCTGCGCTGGCCGAACAACCTTGGGCTGACTCTCCTGAATGCGCTGCTGACGCGAATCCTCCTGCCGACGAGTGCGGTCGGCTTTGGCGTGTTGGCGGAGTCACGCGGCTGGGGACTGTTCAATCTCGTGAGCCTTCCGCCGTGGATCGAAGTTGTCCTCGCCGTCATCGTTCTCGACTTGGCCATCTACGGCCAGCATGTCTTGTTTCATTACGTGCCCGCGCTCTGGCGCATCCACCGCATGCACCACGCCGATCTCGACATCGACGTGACGACCGGTGCGCGGTTTCACCCGGTCGAAGTCTTCCTGTCCTTTGGTATCAAGTTCGTCACCGTCGTTGCCATCGGCGCCTCGTCACTGAGCATCCTGATTTTTGAAGTTCTCCTCAACGCCACATCGCTTTTCAACCACAGCAACCTTCGGCTGGCGCCGATGCTTGAGCGGATGTTGCGTTGGTTCGTGGTTACGCCGGACATGCACCGCGTCCACCACTCGATTCTGCGTCGCGAGACCAACAGTAATTTCGGATTCAACCTGCCGTGGTGGGACTGGATCTTCCGCACTTACCGTCCCCAACCGGAAGCGGGTCACGAAGGCATGACTATTGGGATCGGCCAATTCCGTGCGGCAAAGGAACTGCGGCTCGACCGCATGCTGACGCAACCCGTGCGGAAAGACAAATCTGGCGGCGGAGGATAGCTCCGTCCCAAGAACCCTCAAGAACCCTCAAGAACCCTTGCCTTCAGCCGATGGCCCTGTTCTAATGAAAGGCCGCGTTGATGTCGTGCGTGAATGAACTCGAATTCTGACCTGCCTGCCAAGCCCTCGGGCGGGGCGAGCATTCTCGGCATCTCGGCCTTCTACCACGACAGCGCGGCTTGCCTGGTCCAGGACGGCCGGGTTGTGGCCGCCGCGCAGGAAGAACGGTTCAGCCGCACGAAACACGACTCTGGTTTCCCCCGATGGGCCATCGATTACTGTCTGCGCCAGGGCGGCGTGATGGTGAAGGATCTGGCGTGTGTTGCCTTTTACGAGAAGCCTTTCCTCAAGTTTGACCGCCTCCTGCACTCCTACCTGGCCTGCGCCCCAGCCGGATTGAAGTCGTTTCTCAAGGCCATCCCGCTCTGGGTGAAGGACCGCATCTGGATGAAGGCCTTCATCGCCAGCGAGTTGGGCTACGACGGAACCATCGTGTTCCCCGAGCACCATGAATCGCACGCGGCATCGGCGTTCTTTCCATCGCCCTACCCGGAGGCCGCTTTCCTGACGATCGACGGCGTCGGCGAATGGACGACAACGAGCTTCGGGGTCGGCCAGGGGAACCGGGTCGAGATCTCGCATGAGCTGCAGTTCCCGCACTCCCTCGGTCTGCTTTATTCGGCCTTCACCTACTACACCGGTTTCACGGTCAATTCAGGCGAATACAAACTCATGGGCCTGGCCCCCTACGGTGAGCCGGCCTACAAGGATCTTATCTTGAAGGAACTGGTGGACCTCAAGGAGGACGGTTCCTTCAGGTTGAACATGAAGTACTTTAACTACGCCGTCGGCCTGACGATGACGAACGCCGCGTTCGACCGGCTCTTCGGCGGCCCGCCCCGCCGGCCGGAGTCGCGTCTGACTCGCCGCCACATGGACATCGCCCGCTCCATCCAGGCGGTGACCGAAGAGATCATGTCGCGCATGGCCCGGCATGTCCACAAACTCACTGGCATGAAGCGCCTCTGCCTGGCCGGTGGCGTCGCGCTCAACTGCGTGGCCAACGGCCGCGTGCTGCGGGAAGGGCCGTTTGAAGACCTGTGGATTCAACCCGCGGCCGGCGACGCTGGCGGCGCGCTCGGCGCGGCCCTGGTCGCCTGGCATCACTACCTGGGTGGGCCGCGGCAGGCCGATGGCAGGAACGATACGCAGAGCGCCTCGCTCCTTGGCCCCCGCTTCACGAAGGAAGAGATCGTCCGCTTTCTCAAGTCGCGCCATATCCGGTTCGAAGAGCTTGGCGAAGAGGAACTCACCGGCCAGGTGGCCGATCTCCTCGCTTCGGAAAAGGTCGTCGGCTGGTTCAGCGGCCGGATGGAATTCGGCCCGCGTGCCCTCGGCGCCCGCTCGATCATCGGCGACGCCCGATCGAATAAGATGCAGGCGGTGATGAATCTGAAGATCAAGTTTCGCGAGAGCTTTCGCCCCTTCGCTCCGTGCGTGCTGCGCGAGCACGTCCACGAGTGGTTCGACATGCGGCCCAACGCGGATTCCCCTTACATGCTTCTGGTTGCCCCCGTCCTCGACAACCACCGCAACGCCAACACCGCCGCCGAGCAGGACCGCCTCCGCCAGGAAGGCGACCTTCTCAAGTGGGTCAACCTCGCCCGCAGTTCCGTGCCCGCCATTACCCACGTCGATTACAGCGCCCGCGTGCAAACCGTGGACGAGCGCCACGGCCGTTACCGCAAGGTGATGGAAAAGTTTTACCAGAAAACCGGCTGTCCAATCATCGTGAACACGAGCTTCAACCTCTCGTGGGAACCGATCGTTTGCACGCCGGAGGAGGCATACAGGACTTTCATGCAGTCCGAAATGGATGCGCTGGTGCTCGAAGACTTCCTGCTGCTCAAGACCGCGCAACCGCTGGGCTTCCAGGATCGCAGCCCGGCGCAATCGACCAAACCCGATCCCCTCAGCCCGTGGGCCGACCCGCGCTCGGGCGAGCCGCTCGTCGTCACCGAGCAGGACGCTGTCAACCCGGCCACCGGCACTCGGTACGCCGTTGAGGAGGGCATCCCGCGCCTCTTCCTCCCCACCGACGACGCGGAACTTGCCCACGCGGACGTGACCGAAATCGTCAAGCAGTTCTATGAGAAGACGCCTTTCCCGAACTACGAGAACGTGGACAACGTGCGAGCTTTGCAGGAGAAGGCCGGCCGCAGTCTCTACGCCCGGCTGCTCGATGAACAGATTCCGTATGAAGCCCGGGTCGTCGAGATCGGTTGCGGCACCGGCCAGTTGACGAACTTCCTCTCCATCGCCCATCGCAGCGTGCTGGGCGTGGACATGTGCTTGAACTCCCTCTCGCTGGCGCACAAGTTCAAGACCGCCCACGGCCTGGAACGCGCGTCCTTCGCCCAAATGAACCTTTTCCGGCCGGGCCTCAAGGATGAGTTCTTCGACTACGTGATCAGCAACGGGGTGCTCCATCACACCAGTGACACGCGCAAGGCCTTCGCCCGCATTTCGCGACTGGCCAGGCCCGGCGGTTACGTGGTCGTCGGCCTCTACAACCGTTACAGCCGTAAACTGCACCAGGCGCGCCGCGGGCTCTACCGCTGGACCGGCGTCACCGGGCGGGTGCTCGACCCGCACTTCGGCCGCGTGTCAGCGGAGGGCAAACGCG
>CAZZAQ010000270.1:0-166 GCA_964652165.1 uncultured Bifidobacterium sp. | reverse complement strand
AGTTCGTCAATTCCATCCCCAAACCCACTGGCAGCGTGGCCTTCGACTCGCGCGAGCGGTTATTCGAGAAGAAGCCGCCCGGCACCCGCTTGAGCCGGGCGTGGAACCAATCGCGCTCGGTCCTTGGCGGCTACCGGGAAGGCGGGTTCTTCATCGTCATCGCCCG
>CAZZAQ010000269.1:0-6583 GCA_964652165.1 uncultured Bifidobacterium sp. | reverse complement strand
AGATTGAGCGGCTCGATTTTTACGAACTATGACTGCAAGCTTAACCATGGCGCTTTTGGCCGCCGCCGACGCCGCGCCGCAACAATCCCCGGGTCAGAGTCTGTGGATGATGCTGGGACCGGCGCTGCTGGTCTTCATGTTCATCTTCATGATGTCCTCCCAGCGGAAACGGACCAAGCAGCAGGAGCAATTGATCAAGAACCTCAAGTCCGGCGACAAGGTTTCCACCACCTCCGGCATCATCGGCACCATCGTCACGGTCAAGGACCGCAGCGTCAGCATCCGTTCCGAGGACAGCAAGCTGGAAGTGCTCAAGAGCGCCGTGACCGAAGTGTTGGAGCGCAAAGCCGACCCCGCCGAGGCCAAAGATCGCAAGGCCGAGCCCGCCGAAGCTAAATCCTGATCTCGAATCCCTCATTCCATGACTCGCAAGAACTTCTGGCAACTGGCTGCCACACTACTGGTCCTGCTCCTGTTCGTTCCGTTCATTTTCCCGCCCACGGGGCATGATTTCACGCAGGATTTCCTGGCGCGGGCCAAGAACCGGGATGGGGTTTTTTCGAATATCGTCGAGCAGTTCACGGCGATGCAGAAGACCAATGCCGGGCGCGTCTACGGCAACCTCAAGGAGGCCATTGGCACGAACGACCTGATGAAGTATTTCCCGCAATATACGGCGGCGAAGAACGAGAAGAATCCCAATGGCTACATCCTGAGCCGCCTGCAGCGCGGCGCGGCGGGGAAAATCCGGCTGGGCCTCGATTTGCAGGGCGGCACCCGCTACCTGGTCAGGATGGACATGAGCAAGCTGGGCACCAATTCCGACCGCGGCACGGCCTTGTCACACGGTGTGGAGGTGATCCGCCGCCGCGTGGACAGCCTGGGTGTCGCCGAGCCGGTCATCCAGGCGCTGGGCGAAAACAGAATTGAGGTGCAGCTCCCGGGCCTTTCCGAGTCGGACAAGGAACGGGCCCGAGCCTTGATCCAGAAGGCGGCTTTCCTCGAATTCCGCATGGTGCATCCGGACAGTGATATGTTGATCGCCAAGAACATCGTCGAGCCGGGGTACGAGGTGATGACGCTGGAGCAGAAGGACAAGAAAAACGGCCGCGAGGAGAAAGTCACCCGCCGCCTGCTCGTGAACAAGAAGCCCGAATTGACCGGAGAGCACATCAAGCGCGCGGACGTGATCCGCGACCAGTTCAGCAACAAACCAAAAATCACCTTCGAGCTGGACAAAGAGGGCGCAAAGAAGTTCGAGCAGGTCACGACCGAATGGCAGCCCAAGGGCGGCCGGGAATATCGCCTGGCCATCGTGCTGGACGGCGAACTGCGCTCGGCCCCGGTCATCAAGGGTGTGATCAGCAGCAACGGGGAGATTTCCGGCGACTTCGATCCCAAGGAAGCCCTCGATCTCAAGAACACCCTCGAAAATCCGCTCCAGGCGCCGGTGGTGGTCGAGGCGGAGAACTCGGTGGATCCGTTGCTGGGCGCCGACACCGTGAAGAAGGGGGTGCAGGCGGCCATCATCGGCACCATTGCGGTGGCTGGCTTCATGCTCATCTACTATCTGCTGGCCGGACTTGTCGCCAACGTCGCGCTGGCGCTGAACATCGTCATCCTTCTGGGAGTGCTCTGCGGCCTGGAAACGACCATCACCATGCCGGGCATCGCCGGCATCGTGCTGACCATCGGCATGGCCGTCGACGCCAACGTGCTGATCTTCGAGCGCATCCGGGAGGAACTGGCGGCGGGCAAGACGATGCGCGGCGCGCTGGCGGCCGGCTACGAGAAGGCGTTCGGCACGATTTTGGACTCCAACCTCACCACACTCATCGCCTCAGTCACCCTCATTTTCATGGGCACCGGCCCAGTGAAAGGCTTCGGCATCACGCTCACCGTGGGTGTCACCGTGTCGATGTTCACCGCGCTGATCGTCACGCGCCTCATCTTCGACTTCCTCCTGTCGCGGGGCTGGCTGTCCGGCATGAAGATGTTGCACCTCGTCCGCGGCGCGAATTATGACTTCCTCCGCTGGGCAGTGCTGGCGTTTGTGATCTCCTGGTCGCTCATCCTCGTGGGTAACAGTTACGGCCTCTATCGGGGCCGGGACGCGCTGGGGGTCGAGTTCGCGGGCGGCGACAGCATGACCTTCGCCTTCAAGCAAAAGGTCGATCAAGGCAGGATCAGCGGGGCGATTAAGTCCCTGAACGTCGGCGAACCGACGGTCCAGTATCAACGCGACGCCATCAGCGGCGCCGAAACGCTGCGGGTCACGACTCGGGTGGTGGACGAAAAGTCCGCCAACGTCCCGCAGCGCGTCCTCGGGCTGCTGCAAACCGAGTTCAAGGACGCGGGCTTCGTCAGACTGGGCGGCGACCACATCGGGCCGACCATCGGCAAGGAGATCCGGCGCACGGCCATCGTTGCGGCGCTCCTGGCGATGTTCCTGATTCTGGTGTACGTCGCGTTTCGCTACGAGTTCTCGTTCGCCGTCGGCGCGGTCGTGGCCATTGTGCACGATTTGCTGATGACCTCCGGCTGGTTCTTCCTCACGGGGCGCGAAATGAGCGGGCCGTTCGTTGCAGCGATGCTGACGATCATCGGCTTTTCAATCAACGACACCATCGTCATCTTCGACCGTATTCGCGAAGACCTCAAGATGGGCGTGCGCGGCACGTTCAAGGAATTGATGAACCACGCCCTGAATCGGACCTTGAGCCGCACGATCATTACCTCCGGCACCGTGTTCCTGGCCACCCTTTCGCTCTACCTGTTCGGCGGCGGCGTCATCAACGATTTCTCCTTCACGTTCCTCGTGGGCATCCTGACCGGCACTTACTCCTCGATCTACATCGCGAGCGCCCTCGTGCTTTGGTGGCACAAAGGCCAGCGGCCCGCGCTGGGAGCGGGCGTCGGCGTCGAGTCGGCGGCGACCATCCGCGCACCCGCTGCCGTCCGCGCCTGAGCCGCCTCGTCGGCCATGCCTGCCGCGCCGCCGATCACCACCTGGCATTGGGTGGCCTTCATCGGCAGCGTTCTGGTCTTCGTCCTGTTCGATCTGTTCGTCTTTCACCGCGGCAACCGCCCGGTGACGATAAAGAACGCGCTCTTCTGGACGAGCGTCACGGTGGCCCTGGCCCTGGGGTTTGCCGCGCTGCTGTTGCCGTGGCGCGGCGAGGAGGAGGCGACCGAGTTCCTCACCGGCTACGTCATCGAGTTGAGCCTTTCGATGGACAACGTCTTCGTCATCGCGCTCATCTTCGCCTACTTCCAGGTGCCGAGCCAGTACCAGCACCGCGTGCTGTTCTTCGGGTTCATCGACGCTCTCATCATGCGCGGGACGTTCATCGCGCTGGGCACGGTGGTCGTGGCGAAATTCCACTGGGTGCTCTACTTGTTGGGCTTGCTGCTGCTCTTTAGCGGCATCAAGATGATGTACTCCAAACAGGAGGGCATCGAGCCTGAGAAAAATCCGCTCATCCGGCTGGCCCGGCGCGTCTTTCCCGTCGCGCCGTCGTTCGACGGGCCGCGGTTTTTCACCCGGCTCAACGGCCGGTTCGCGCTGACGCCGCTGGCCATCGTGCTGCTGGCGGTTGAGACGGCCGACCTGGTATTCGCCATCGACTCCATACCGGCCATCTTCTCGATTACGAACAAGCCGTTCATCATTTTCACGTCGAACATGTTCGCCATCCTCGGCCTGCGCTCGCTTTACTTCGTGCTGGTCGGCGCGCTGGACTACTTCCGCTACCTCAAGTACGGCCTGGCCCTGGTGCTCGTGTTCGTCGGGCTGAAGATGCTCGGAGAAAAACTGCTCCACATCTCGGCCTCCACGTCTCTCATCATTGTTGGCGGCATCATCCTTATCTCGATTCTGCTTTCCATCTTCCGTGTGAAACAGGAGCACGGGCCGAAGCCGCCCGGGCCTGGCCCCTAAGCTGGAATGATCAAACCAGCAAGTGCCCCGTTCACTTTCACGGAAGGAAGAGGAACAGAGGCTTCTCTCCCTCTCTGTTATCTCCGTTTGCTCCTGTTCCATCTGGGGGCATTTGTCCGCTGCGGGTAGCCGGATTTCAACAGGAGGCAACGGAGGGAACGGAGGCATTTTTCTGCCCCCATCTTTCTGCCCGTCCTTGCGGTTCATGGAAAGAAATGGCGACTAAAGCCCCGACTGCGTTGGCCGATGTGATTTGTGGACGACTGCCGTGCAGTCGCTCGCACCATGCAACAGCTTTGGAAACACGGTTTGAGTCTGGCCTTCTTCGCGCTGGGAGCGATCGTCTCCGGGCGCGCCGCAGAGGCACGGCCTGAGACCTACCCCACGCTCAAAGCCGGATCAGTCACCTACACCAACGTCAAGGTGCTGAACAAAGCCAAGTACGACCTCTTTGTGCAGCATGCCGGGGGCATGGCCAGCATCAAGGTCAAGGAACTCGACAAGTCCACCCAGCTTCAGCTCGGCTATACCTTGGTGGAACCTCCACCGACGAACGCCCCGGCCCGGGTGGTTCCAACCTTGCAGGACATCGAAATCGATCCCCGATTTGAAGAGCTCTACGAGCAAGTCGTCTGGGAAAGCCAGGAAGCCCTGAACCAGTTCAAGCCCGAGGTCGTTTACGGGGCGATGGGAGCGCTGTTTCTCGTCTATCTGTTCTACTGCTATTGTTGCCGGCTCATCTGCCGGAAAGTCGGCCAGAAATCGGTGGCACTGGTCTGGCTCCCGTTGTTCAAGCAGATTCCACTCCTGCGCGCCGCGGGCATGAACCGGGGGTGGTTCCTGACCAATCTAATCCCGCCGGTGTTCGTGATCGTTTACATCGTCTGGTGCTTCAAGATTGCCAGGGCCCGCGGCAAGAGCCCGTTCGTCGGGCTGCTGTTGCTGTTGCCGGGGCTCAACGTCTTCGCCTTCCTCTACCTGGCCCTCTCCGACACCGTGTCGGCCGCCCAGGCGGAGGCTCTCGGCCGGGTGGATCCTTTTCCGCAACAGTCCCGGCGACGCGCGGCCTAGCCGCCGTATCTGCTTCGCGTGCCGTCAGGCACGCAGGGGAGCGCGCGCGGCCCGCGTGCTGAATCCGGCGGCCCGCCGGATTCTCGTTCCTCAAACTTCCTCGCCTCTCAAGATGAAGAGTGTGGAACAAAGTTTTCGGCGAGCCGCTGAAAACGGCATGCCAGCGGCATGCGCTCCCCGCCGATTCGCCACTTCGCTTTATTGTCGCGAAAAGGCAGTCTTCCTGGCTACTCTCCCGCCGTGAAGCCTTCGCACGGCCAACGCGCGCTGCCGATCCTGCTGCTGGCGGCATTGACGTGCTCCTGCTCGAAGGCGCCTGATTCGCGACGTTCCGGCAATCCCGGCAACCCCACTGCGGCTCGCGCGGTGCGCGTGGCCGTGGTCGAGACGCAGCCTATGGAGCGGATTGTTTCGGCGACCGGCTCCTTCCTGGCGCAGGAGCAAGCCACGCTCAGCATCAAGGTGCCCGGCCGTCTCCACACCATCGCCGTGGATCTCGGCAGTGTGGTGAAGAATGGAGACCGGCTGGCCCAAGTGGATCCGAAGGACTACGAACTGCGGGTCCGGCAGTCAACCGCCGCGCTGGCGCAGGCCCGTGCGGCGCTCGGTCTGCCGGGCGATGGGGCCAGCGATGCGGTCGAGATCGAGAAGACCAGCCTGGTCAAGCAAGCCCAAGCCCTGCTCGACGAAGCCGCCAAGAACCGCGAGCGCCTCCTCGCGCTGAACAAAACCGGCATCGCCCCGCAATCCGATGTCGACACGGCCGTTGCCACCTACATCGTCGCGCTCAACAAACACGAGGCGGCGCTGGAAGAAGCCCTCACGCGCCTGGCTGCGCTGGCCCAGCGCCGCGCCGAGCTGGCCATCGCCGAGAAGCAGCTTGAGGATACCACCCTGCGCGCGCCCTTTGACGGCGCCGTTCAACAACGTATTGCCGGGCTGGGAGAGTTTCTCCAGGCGGGCACGCCGGTGGTGACGCTCGTGCGCACGGACCCGCTCCGCCTGCGCGTCGAGGTGCCGGAGCGCGAGGCGGCAGGCGTCCGCGCCGGTCAACCAGTGCGCCTGCGAGTCGAGGGCGAGACCAACCTCGTGCGCGGCGCCCTGGCGCGAGTCAGCCCGGCCATCGTCGAGCAAAGCCGCATGTTGATCGCCGAAGCGGACATTCCCAACGACGGCTCGCTTCGACCCGGACTTTTCGTGCGCGCCGAGATTGTGACGCGCGAGCGCGACCCCGGGCTCGCGATCCCGGCCGGCGCACTCATTGTCTTCGCGGGCATCGAGAAGGTGGTGCAGGCCAAGGACGGGAAGGCCTCGGAACGGACTGTCGTTACGGGCCGGCGGGGGGCGGGCTGGATTGAGGTCGTGTCGGGCCTGAAGGCGGGCGAGATCGTAGTGGTCGATCCTGGCAACCTGCGCACCGGTCAGCCGGTGATCGTCGTGGAAGCGCCGGCGTCTCAAACCAGCAAGGCCGTGGAATCGTCCGGGCCGTGACGGAGCGTTGCGGAAGCTTTCGTTGTTGAATGTACGACATCCCGCTCCCCCTCACCCCGGCCCTCTCCCCCTCCGAGGGGG
>CAZZAQ010000268.1:2222-6603 GCA_964652165.1 uncultured Bifidobacterium sp. | reverse complement strand
CCGCCTTCCCCCTCACCCCGGCCCTCTCCCCCTCCGAGGGGGAGAGGGAGAATCGCCCTCCGACCGAGGGGGGGAGGGAGAATCGCACTCCGAGTGCCGGCGTATCCAACGGCGAACGAATTCCGGGAGCCGCTCGCCCGCTTCCCCCTCTTCCCCTTCGAGGGGGAGAGGGCCGGGGTGAGGGGGGTTCCCACCAACTCTCGGCAGGCGTGTATGTCGGGACCGCCTCGACGCCACCCCGAATCGGTTTCCTTTTTCCAGGCCAGGCTTCGCCCGCCAACTTGTCCGGCGGCGCGCACCGACGCCGATTCGACTCGGTCCGCGAACTCTACGACGGCGCTGGCCTTCCAGGTGACGGCGACGGCGTTGCCACCGACGTGGCGCAGCCCGCCATCGTCACCGCCTCGCTCGCCGGCCTGCGGATGCTGCGCCAGCTCGGCGTTTCGGCCAGCGCCGCCGTCGGCCACAGCCTCGGCGAACTGACGGCGTTGCATTGGGCTGGCGCTTTCGACGAAGCCGCGCTCCTCCGCATCGCCCGCGCCCGCGGCCGAGCGATGGCTGAACTGGGCAGTCCAACTGGCGCCATGGCCGCCATCGCCGCGCGCTCGGAGGCAGTGCAGCCGCTCCTCAATGACCGCGTTTCCGTCGTCGGCTTCAACTCACCGTGCCAGACGGTGGTCGCCGGCGAGGCGTCGGCGGTCGCCTCTGTGATCGAGGCGGCGCAGGCTCGCGGATTGCGCGCGGTGAAGCTGGCTGTATCGCACGCCTTCCACACGTCGCTCGTTGCCGCCGCGACGCCGGAACTGGATCGCCATCTGACGGGCGAAACCTTTGCCGTCTGCGGGCGCGCTGTCTTCTCGACGGTGAGTGGCACACGCCTGCCCGCCAACGAGAATCTTCGCCGGTTACTGACGCGCCAGGTCACTTCTCCCGTGCGATTCATCGAAGCCGTCGCCGCTGCGGATGCCGAGGTCGACTGCTGGATTGAAGTGGGCCCCGGTCAGGTGTTGAGCGGCCTTGCTGCCGACTGCTGCGCCAAGCCCGCCTTCGCGCTCGACGCGGCCGGCCCGTCGATGAAGCCGCTCCTTCAGACCGTGGGTGCGCTTTTCGCCCTTGGGGCGCCCGTGGACACGGTGGCGTTGTTCGCCGGCCGATTCACGCGTCCTTTCAGCCTCGACTGGAAGCCGAAGTTTTTCGTGAATCCGTGCGAACTCGCGCCGGTACCGGAGGCCGTCTCCTCGTCTGAGCGGGTGGAGGCGCAACGTCGGAGACTGCCGAACGATGGCCCCCTGACCCCAGCCCTCTCCCCCTCCGAGGGGGGGAGGGAGAAGCGCCACTCGCCCCTCGACCTTGTCCGCCACCTCGTCGCCGCACGCGCCGAGCTTCCCGCCGCGGCCATCCAGGACGGCAGCCGACTGCTCGTCGACTTGCACCTCAACTCGATTAGCGTTGGCCAGCTTGTCGCCGAAGCCGCCCGCCGGCTTGGCCTGGCGCCGATCGTCGGCCTGAACGAATTCGCCAACGCCACCGTGGGCGGTGTCGCGCAGGCACTCGAAGAACTCCTGCGCACCGGGGGAGTAAAGGCCGCCACGGAACTGCCCAAAGTCCCGGCGGGAGTTGATTCGTGGCTGCGCCCCTTCACGCTGGAATGGATCGAGAAACCGCTGCCGGCGCGGGCCCCGACGGCGGGCGGCGGGCCCGGAGGCGAAGTTTGGGAAGTGCTCGCTCCGGCGGGGCATCCACTGGCCGCCGCGTTGCGCGAGATACGGCCGGGGGCTGTAGCTGCGACCGTGAGGTCGCGGGATGGATTCTCGAGCGGGGACAATTTCGATATCGACGCTCAACCTCCAACTTCCCCCTCCCGCGACCTCACGGTCGCCGCTACACCAAATGGATGCGGCGGCGTGGTGGTTTGTCTGCCGCCATCGCCTGACGAATCGCATATCTCGCTGCTCCTGGTCGGCGCGCAACGTGTCCTGGCAACGCGCGGCGCGGGGCGCTTCGTCGTGGTGCAGCACGGTTGGGGCGGCGGCGGGTTCGCTCGCACGTTGTACCAGGAATCGCCAGGCACGACTGTCTGCATTGTCAACGTGCCGCCCGATTTTCCGGATTGGGCGAAGACGGCTGAATGGATTCGCGACGAAGTGAGCGCGGCGGATGGATTCGTCGAAGCCAGCTACGATGCGAACGGCGTCCGCCGCGAGCCGCGATTGAGGTTGCTGAACCTGGACGGCGCGACGACCGCCAACGTAGGGCAGGCGTCCCGCCTGCCCGGCGAGCGCGTCAGCGCGAGCGCAGTCATTCCGTCGGGTTCGCCGAAGGAGGGCAGGCGGGACGCCCGCCCTACTCTCGGCGCGGACGACGTGCTGCTCGTCACCGGCGGCGGCAAGGGCATCGCGGCCGAATGCGCTCTGGCGCTCGCTCGGCGCACGGGTGTGAAGCTGATCTTGCTCGGCCGCGCACAGCCGGAGCGCGACGCGGAACTGGCTTCCAACCTGGACCGTTTCACGGCCGGCGGCATCCAGTGGCGTTACTACTCCGCTGATGTCGCGAACGCGGCGGCGGTGAAGGATGCCGTCGATCGGGCCGGGCGTGAGTTGGGAAAAGTCACCGCGGTGCTTCACGGCGCGGGAACCAACGTGCCGCAACTGCTCTCACGGCTGGACGAAGCC
This sequence comes from uncultured Bifidobacterium sp., assembly GCA_964652165.1. Lineage (GTDB taxonomy): Bacteria > Verrucomicrobiota > Verrucomicrobiia > Limisphaerales > JADJPG01 > DASTLJ01. The sequence continues at coordinate 3,931 of CAZZAQ010000268.1, read as the reverse complement.
GCTTTCCGCCGGACGCTCGCGCCCAAGGTCCAGGGTCTGCAAAACATCCTGTCGGCCGTCGATGCGGAGGGGCTGCGGCTGTGCGTGACGTTCGGCTCGATCATCGCCCGCGCAGGGCTGGTCGGCGAGGCGGACTACGCGCTGGCGAACGAATGGCAGACGGCGGCGCTCGAAGCGTTTCAGGCGGCGCATCCTCAGTGCCGCTGCCTGGCGCTCGAATGGTCCGTCTGGTCCGGCGTCGGCATGGGTGAGCGGCTCGGGCGCGTTGAATCGCTGGTGCGGCAGGGCATCACGCCCATCACGCCGGATCAGGGTGTGGAGATGCTGTGCCAATTGATTTCTGCCGGTCGCCAGCCGCCGGAGCGCCGAGCTCCTGCTCGGCGCGAACCTGACCTTCGTAGCATCCGGCGTGAGCCGGATCATTCTCACCCAGCGGAAGATCAGATCCGGCTCACGCCGGATGCTACGGATCGCGCCGAGCGGGAGCTCGGCGCTCCAGTTGCCGTCGTCGTGGCGGGCCGGTTCGGCGAGCCGCCGACCTTGCTGGTGGAGAAGCCCGAATTGCCGTTCCTCCGTTTCCTGGAGAAGCCGCGCGTGTTCTATCCGGGCATCGAGTTGATCGCCGACGCCACGCTCTCGCCCGCGAACGATCCCTATCTCGAGGACCACGTGTATCACGGCGAACGGCTGTTCCCGGCGGTGCTCGGCCTCGAAGCGATGGCGCAGGCGGCGATGGCGGTGAGCGGCATCGAGACGCCGCCGTGCTTCGAGAACGTGAGTCTCGACCGGCCCATCGTCGTGCCGCGCGAAGGTGAGCTGATCCTCCGCGTCGCGGCCCTCGTGCGCGGCCCGGGGCTGGTCGAAGTCGTGGTGCGCAGTGAAGAGACAGGTTTCGTCGCGGATCATTTCAAGGCGCTGTGCCGTTTCAGTCCCGCAGCGGACGCGGACCTGGAGCGCGTGGCGGCGAATGAAGTGCCGGGCTTCGACTCCGCGCGGCTGCCGCTCGAAATGGGCGCGGCGGTCTATGACGAATTGCTCTTTCACACCGGTCGGTTCCGGCGCGTTGCGGGCTACCGGCATCTGCGCGCGAAGGAATGTCTGGCCGAAATTGAGCCGGACACGGCGGCGCAATGGTTCGGCCGCTACCTGCCGGGCGACCTCGTGCTGGGCGACGCGGGTGCGCGCGACGCGGGCATCCACTGCGTGCAAGCGTGCATCCCGCACCGGCGGCTGCTGCCCATCGGCGTCGAGCGCATCGAACTGGGCGGCGCGCCGTGCATGGCCAAGATGCGCCAGGCGATACAGAGCGGTCCAACGACCTTTCTGCTCCACGCGCGCGAACGGCGCCGCGAAGGCGACACGTTCACCTACGATTTGGCGCTGCTGAGTTGCGACGGCTGCGTCCTGGAACGATGGACCGGCCTGCGCCTGCGCGCGGTCGAGGATTTGAAGCGCGCGACCGCGTGGCCCGCTGCGTTGCTATCGCCGTGGCTGGAGCGGAAGGCGGAGGAATTGATTCCGGGCGCGGAGATTTCGGTGGCGGTCGAAGAAGCCCAGGTAGGGCGGGGTGTCCTCACCCCGCCGTCAGACGCATTCGGCGCTCGCGGCGCGGTGAGGACACCCCGCCTTACCACCCGCACCGACGCGGTGATCCGGCAGGCAGCGGATTCGCCATGGCCGGTGCGGCGGCGGCCTGATGGCAGGCCGGA
>CAZZAQ010000268.1:0-2212 GCA_964652165.1 uncultured Bifidobacterium sp. | reverse complement strand
ATCACAGGCTTGGGCGAACGCGCGGCCCCCTCACCCCTGCCCTCTCCCCCTCGGAGGGGGAGAGGGAGAACGACGCGCGAGCGCGGGGGAAGCGAAGTGATGCCGCGATGCAGAAGGCGACGGGTTCGCCCTGGCCGGTGCGGCGGCGGCCGGATGGCAGGCCGGAGATAGCAGGCCGCAATGTTTCCGCCTCGCACGCCGGGCGGCTGACGCTGGCGGTGGCGGGGCAGGGGACGGTCGGCTGCGACATCGAGCCGGTGACGGCGCGGCCCGCAGCGGTGTGGCACGATTTGCTTGGGGAAGACCGGTTCCGCCTGGCCGGGCTGCTCGCCGCCGAGGCGCGTGAGGATTTCGACACGGCGCGCCTTTGGTGCTGGACGCCAGCAAACCCGATGGGTGGGTCGTGTTGTCGTCGGGCCACTGGCGCATCGCCACTTGCGCGCCGCCGGTGGGGGGCGGGGACGGCGCAGCGCCGCTGGCGGTGGCGGTGCTGGCGGCGATGGAGCAGTAAGTTTGAACCGACCAGATTCGGCAGCTCAAGGTTGCGCGGTGCGGTAGAAGGCTTGGGCGGGCGGGCCGGTGAGGTTGAGGGCGCGCTGCACGCGGTAGGTGAAGCCAGCGTGACCGGCGGAGCGGATGAAGTAAACCGCCACTACTTTCCGGCAGGATCGCGACCTTTGGGGGCCAAGCCGAAACCGGTGAAGACGTAGGCTGCGCCCGAGTCTTTGGCGCTGTTGTCGTTCTGGTTGCCGTTCACCCCGGTGGCGCTGCTGTCCTCGCTGGAAAACACACCACCCGCCCCGACCACCACCGTGTCTCCCGACACTGCAACCGACCTGCCGAATGCGTCATCCGCACCGGTGTTGGAGGCTTTGAGATAGGCTCTCTGGCTCCAGTTCGTCCCACTGCGCACGAAGACGTAGGCCGTGCCGGAGTTTGTGGCGCTGTTGTCGCGCTGATTGCCGTTCACCCCGGTGGCGGCGCTGTCCTCTCGATTCGCCCCGATCACCACCATGTCGCCAGACACCGACACCGAACTGCCGAAGACGTCACCCGCCCCGGTGTTGGAAGCTTTGAGATAGGCCTGCTGGCTCCAGTTCGTCCCCCTGCGCACGAAGACGTAGGCCGCGCCGGAGTTCGTGGCGCTGTTGTCGCGCTGGTTGCCGTTCACCCCGGTGGCGTTGCTGTCCTCCCAAAGCGCCCCGATCACCATCGTGTCGCCCGACACCGCCACCGAGTGGCCGAACAGGTCGCCCGCCTCGGTGTTGGAGGCTTTAATGTAGGCTTGCTGGGCGGGTGCGGCCGAAGCGCTCGGCACTGTCAGGGTCGCCGCCGAGAGCGCGGCAAGCGAGGCGTTCAGGAAGAGCAAGGGGCGTGAAGCAGAAGGCAGGCTGGAAGTTTTCATCGAATGAGTTGGAATCTTAGGATACTCAACGAGGCGATAACACGAACAGTCGATTGCCGCGAGGAAAAATTGAGGCACTGGGCACGACGCTGCCAAGCGTGGAGACACGTCGAGGTTTGCAATTCAGAGCGCGATGAGATTTTCGTCGCCCTGGCGGCGTGTTTTGGTTTTTGATTCGCCAAGACTCGATCAGAAACCTCCATGCGCTCCTACGAATACCGCCACGTCGTCAGCTTCGAGGAGACGAACCTCGTCGGGAACGTCTATTACACGAACCATCTCAAGTGGCAGGGGCGCGTGCGCGAAATGTTCCTGCGCGAGCACGCGCCGGACGTGCTGGCCGAGTTGTCGCGCGGACTGGCGCTGGCGACGCTGCGCGTCTCCTGCGACTACCTCGCGGAGTTGAGCGCGTTCGACGAGGTGATTATCCGGATGCGGCTGGGCGAGCTGACCCAAAGCCGGGTGACGATGCTCTTCGAGTATTGGCGGGCGAAGGACGGCGGCGAGGAACTCGTCGCGCGCGGCGAGCAGCAGATCGCGTGTTTGCGCCGCGAGGGAGAGAAGCTGTCGCCGGTGCCGGTGCCGAAGTCGATGCGGGAGGCGCTGGAGAAGTATCGGTAGGGCGAGGCTCCCGCCGAGCCGTGAACAAAAGGGTACTGCGAACCCCCTCACCCCAGCCCTCTCCCCCGGTGGGGGAGAGGGAGAAGATCAAGGCTCGGCGGGAGCCTCGCCCTACCGGGATCACTGATTCATCGCCGCCAGATACCGCTCCGCGTCAATCGCCGCCGCGCAACCGAGTCCCGCCGC
>CAZZAQ010000267.1:0-6608 GCA_964652165.1 uncultured Bifidobacterium sp. | reverse complement strand
GGCCCGCTCGCCGCGGACACCCTGTTCCATTACGCCTTTCGGGGCGACTACGACGCGGTGGTGGCGATGTATCACGACCAGGGTCTCGTGCCGCTAAAGATGATCGGCTTCGAGACGGGCGTGAATTGGACTCTCGGCCTGCCGTTCATACGCACCTCGCCCGATCACGGCACGGCCTACGACATCGCGGGCCAAGGCATCGCGAATCCCTCGAGCATGATCGCGGCAATCCGGCTGGCGAAGCGGCTGGCGAAAGCAAAGCGCGCCTGAAACTGCCGCTCGGTTGTGGTAGCTGCGACCGTGAGGTCGCAGGCCGGACTCTCCCACAGCAGGCGAAGTCGTCCCGCGATCTCACGGTCGCAGCTACGAGGCGGGCCACTGGCGGACGAGCTCGGGAAAACGGCAATCCGCGCACAACGCGTTGGAATGTTCGCAGTAGTCGCGGACGATTTGGAGAAGCCCTTGTTGGGCTGCGGCGCCGCGCGGAAATCGCGGGGACGTCCCGCCCAGTAGTCGCTGCCGGGCCAGGCGAAGCACCGCATTGTCCTCCGCCGAAGGCCACGCGAAGAATCGGCGTTCCACTTCCAGGCGCAGCGCGTCGTTCCGGCCGTCCAGCGCGCGCATCCAGAGCCAGGGGAGGACGACGTTGACCGCGAGATCGGTGACGCGGGTCGCGCCCAGGAGCGGCTGCGGTCTGGCCAGGCGTTTGGATTTCAAGGTCCAGTGCCACGACCAGAAGTCGTCTCGAGCGATCTGGAACACTTTGAGGAGCGACTCGGCGAGCGCCCCCTTGTCGGGCGTGGCAAGCGCCCAGGCCTCCAGCTTTGCCGGGAGTTCGCTCCTGGAAATCCAGTGCGCCGCCAGGGCCAGGCGGCGTTGCGGATGATTGGCGGGGCGGATGCCAGCAAGCTTCCAAATCGACTTTGGCAGGAGAACATCGGCGAACGCGTCGCGCTCGCGCCACCAATTGTCCCACAAACGCCGGACGTATGCGTCGGGGCCGGCTTCGGCAGGGGTGAGTTCGTCGGGCAACAACCCGGCCACCCCAAGCAGCCGGGCCTGCAACGTGAGCGGCGCCGCGCCGCCCTTCTCCGGCCGAAGCAGTCCGCGCAGTTCGGCCAGCCGCTGCATCGGCCAGACATTGTGCTTGTAGCCGAGCGCACGGAACAATCCCTCCCACAGCGATTGTTCCCAGCCGCCGTCCCGGGCGCGGGCCTGAAAGTGCGCGGCCTTGCTCTGGAGCCGGGCGAGCGCGGCCTCGTGAAGCAGCCGCGTCAGCCGATCTTCGGAGAGGTCGCGCAACGGCGCGCAACATTGGCCGAGAAGTTCGAGCGGGTAGGATTGCGCGGCCTCGGAGCCGAGCCAGAGCGCCAGCTCCGGCAATGGCGCGTCGAGCGCCGGTTGGAGCACCAGCGTCGGCAGCGCGACCGGCCGTTCGGCGCGCCAGACCACGTGCAGGACGACGCCTTTGAAATTCGGATTCGTGTCGTGCTTGTGCCCGCGCCAGCCGGCGCTGTGCAGATCGACCTCGATGTCGCCGGCGCGCGGCGCTTCGGCCTCGAACTGCACCATCGCGCCGCGGAAATCGGGACCTGGCTCCCGGTTCCAGAAGCCGGGATGGAGCACGCGCAGCGCGCGGCCGTCCTGAGTGCGCAGTTGTTCGCGGTGCAGGCGTTGGTGAAACCAGACGGCCTGAAGCAGCCGCTCGGGCGGCGTGTCGCTCGTTTCGCGAAGCGCGGGAACGAGTCCAGAGCGCGTCCGCCACTCGGCGTAGGAATTGGACGGGAACCGGGACACTGGGGAGAGGATTCCAATTTGAGACAAAGGGTTCAAGAGGAAGTCGTGGGGCATGGAATCGTTAAAATCGTTCGAATCGTTAAAATGGTTAAATGGTTAAATCGTTGAATCGTTGAATCGTTGAATCGCTGAAACGGCGACGCGCCTGGCTCCGATTCAACGTTTCAACGATTTAACGATTCAACCAATTACGCTTCACGTTCGAACAATCACCGCCGCCGCACTCAACAGCGCCTCCGCCTCCGCCTCCGTGCCGATCGTGATGCGCAAGTAGTCGCGCACGGCGGGGTTGGCAAACCAGCGAACGAGGATCCGGCGCGCGCAGAGTTTGCCCAGCCAGTCCTCCGCCGGAAAGCGAGGCGGGCGGGCGAGGAGGAAGTTGGTCTGGCTCGGCAGCACGTCGAAGCCAAGCGCCGCCAGTTGGCGGGTCACACGGGCGCGGGTGGTTTTGATGCGGGCGAAGTTCTTTCGGTAGTAGCCCAAGTTGTCGAGCGTGGCCAGCGCGCCGATCTGGCCGAGGCCATTGACATTGTAGCTGTCGCGCAGCTTGTCGAGCGCGGCGATGAGCGCGGGAGGCCCGACGCAGTAACCCACGCGCTGGAAGCAGAGCGAATAGGCTTTCGAGAACGTGCGCGCGACGAGCACATGCGGATACGCCAGCGCCAGCCGCAGCGCGTTCTCCTCTGCGAAATCCACGTAGGCCTCGTCGAGCAGGACCACGCCGCGATGCAACCGGCAGAGCGCCTCCAGTTCCGCGGTCGAAAATCCGCGCCCGCTCGGCGCGTTGGGCGTGGTGATGAACGTCAGCGCGGCGGAAAAGTCCCACGCCCGCGATTTCTTTAGCAACGCGGGCGAGGGCGGCTCGAAGCCGCTGGCCAGCTGTACGGAATTCGTTCGCGCGCCATGGATGGCGGCGAGAACCGGATAAAGCGAGTAGCTCGGCGTGAAGTACTGGACCGTAGCCGCCGACGTGAGGAGGCGGATGCCCGGGGGAATCCGCCTCCTCTCGTCGGTGGCTGCCGGCTCGACAAACGTCCGCACCGCGAGGGCGAGCAATTCGTCAGAGCCATTGCCGATTATGATGTTTTCGGGCGCGCAACGGTGGAACTTCGCCAGCTTCTCGCGCAGCGACTGGGAGGTCGGGTTGGGATAGAGCCGAAGGCGGCCGTCGACGGCGGCCTTGATCGCGGCCAGAACTTTTGGCGAAGGGGGATAAGGGTTCTCGTTGGTATTGAGTTTGATCAGTCCCTTGATCTTCGGCTGCTCGCCGGGGACGTAGGCGTGGAGCTTCTGGACGAGCGGGCGGATCAGCTTGGCTGGCTCGTTTATTCGCTTCATTTTTCATCAACGTTCTTTAAATCACCCCCTCCAATTTGCCAGAGGGCATTGGAGGCGGCACCGCGAATTCCAGCGTTCGCGTTGTTGGTGAACGTATGAAGCAACGGAACCACATGCCCGGCGGTCTTGCCGAATTTCCCCACCGCAACGATAGCGCCCCCTCGAACCCTGAGTGGGGCGGCTTCGTTCGCTGCCAGATTCGTGAGCACTGGAATGACTTCGTCGGGGCGCATCCGAAACACACCCAACGCAAATGTCGCGGCGGCAGCAACATTGGTGTCATCGTCTCTCAACAATGCGACCAACTTAGGCACTACGTCTCCGGCTTGCTGGCGGAAGTGCTCACTGAAGTTTACGCGGCGGCGCTGACTCTCCTCAATAAATACAGGCATGGCGAGATTAAGCACGGCGCTCCGTCTGACCGCGCTGTTGGTGCTGGAAAGCAGCTTGGCCGTGGCCTCTAATCCCGCTGGACCAAGATATGGCAACACCATCCCTACGAAGCTGGATGCCCGCTTATCCGGACCGTTCATAAGCGCAACCAAATCCGGAACCGAGGGTTGCGCGATTTCTGCCAAGGCCAAGTAGCCTGCAAAAACTTCCGCCTCTCGCGTTTTGGCCGGCTTCAAGCCCAGCTTGATCACGGTCTGGCTCTCGTTGAACTTGATGAGCACCTTCTTGATGCGCGAATCCTCGGCTGTCAGAGATCGCAGCAGGAATGGCAGCGCGTTCGTGCCGATGGCGCGCAGCGCAACTTCTGCCTCGGGAACAGGCGGATCGTGCGGGGGTTTTCCCGACAACTCTGCCAGCCAATGAGACAGCGGCCTGCCATGGTATTCGGGTTCGCCTCGGTGGAGCGCGAGGAATGCAACTGTGACCGCAGCCGTGAGGACGATGGGAATGACCACCCACAGACGTCGCCGGGTCTTCATGAGTCTTCCAAAAATTATTTGCCCACCCGAATCATTGCCGAACGTCCGTGAGCGTCCAAGCCCTCGATCTCGGCGAATTTCTGGAGTGCGCTCAGCGATTTTTTGAGCGAAGCGCGGCTGTATTCAACGACGCTGGTGCGGCGTTGGAACTGGTCCACGGTGAGTCCGGCGAACGAGGCGCCCGCGCCGCCAGTCGGCAATGTGTGGCTGGGCCCGGCGACGTAATCGCCGAGCACGGTCGGAGACCACGGGCCCAGAAAAATGGCCCCGGCGGTGGTGATGCGTTCGGCAACTTTCGCGGCCTGTTTCGTCATAATCTCGCAGTGCTCCGGAGCGATGCGATTCACCAGGCCGATGCCGTCGGCGATTGTCTTCACCTGGATGAGCCAGCCGTTGTTGGCGAGCGCGCGCTGGATGAATTCGCGGCGCGAAAGTTTCGGAAGCTGTTTCGCACATTCTCGCCGCACCGCGTCGAGCACTTTCGCCGAGGTCGTGACGAGCCAGACCCGTTCGTGGCCTGAGCCGTGTTCGGCCTGCGCGAGCAGATCCGCGGCGGCGAAGCGCGGATTCGCGGAGTCGTCGGCGAGCACGAGCACTTCACTGGGGCCGGGCAAGAGGTCGATGGCGACGCGCCCGAAGAGCAGGCGTTTGGCGGCCACGACGTAGGCGTTGCCGGGACCGAACACTTTTTGGACGGGCTGCAGGGTCACGGTGCCCAGCGCCATCGCGGCGATGGCTTGCGCGCCGCCGAGCCGGTAAATCTCGGTCGCCCCGGCGGCGCGGGCGGCAAAGAGAATTCCGGGGTTGACGCGCCCGTCCGCTCCGCAAGGAGTGCAGACCACGATCTCCCGGCAGCCGGCCACGCGGGCCAGGACGATGGTCATCAGGCAGGTGGACACCAGCGGCGCGGCGCCGCCAGGGACGTAGATGCCGACGCGGCCGAAGGGGTCGAATTTCTCACCCACGCGAGCGCCCTGCGCGTTGCGAGCGGACCAGTTTCGGCGAAGAGATTTGCGGCTGAAGAATTCGATGTTTTTCGCCGCTGTGGCGACGGCGGAGCGCAACGATTCATCGGCCTGCAACGAGGCGTCGAGCAGCTCGGCGGTGGTCACCGTGAGTTGGTCGGCGGTGAGCCTGGCGCCGTCGAATCGCTCGGTGAATTCCAGGAGCGCCTTGTCCCCGCGCGTGCGGACGGCCTCGACGATGGCACGGGAGCGCTCTTCGATGGTTGGATCGAAGAGACTCGAAGCGCTCGACAGCGCGCGGAGGCGCTGGGAGAAGCCGGGCTCCGTGTGCCGCAGCACGTTCATGCGGCGCGCAGGCTAGTGGATGGAGAGGGGAAAGTCAAAAGAGGCGGGCAACGTGTCAGGATCGAGTTCGTAGGAGTGTTAGAAGCCATCGCATAAATGGTAGGGCGCGTCGCTCCGCGCGCGCCGAAGGGTCCGATTTTCAGGGAAAGCCAGGCTTTTTCCAGTCCGCACGCCGGCGCGCGCGGAGCGACGCGCCCTACCACGGTGCTTATGAGACGAGTTCTAGAAATCCAGCCCGCGACCTTACGGTCGCAGCTACGCTGAGCGGATCCTGGCTTTACCGCGCTTCACTTCGAGCCGCGTTTCGGGTCGAGCGCGGCCACGTCGAGTTTGCCGGAGGCATCCTTCAGCGCCACGATGCGATCCGCCAGTGCTCGGGCCTGGTCAAATGAGGTCACGGGCTTGTCCAGTGGCAGCAGCATCCAGCGCCCGGCGAACGCGTACGGGTTGAGGCGCCGGAGCCGGACTTCAGGGCTGCGCGGTTCGATTTCGACGGACTGTGCGTTCCACGAGACTTCGACGGAATTGCCGTCCGAGTACGCGCCGTCGGCGGTGTGGCCGAAGAACTTTACGAAGAGGCTCGGCCCCCGAGTGTAGGCGACCCAGCCGGCATCACTATCCGCACCGAGCCGGATCGGTTCGCCATCGGTCCTGGCGACCAGCACGCCCTCGATCACACGGACTTGCGGCGAAAAGGGCGTCGCGCCGTCGTAGCTGAATCCGGCTCCGGCTTTTCGACGAAGCGACCAACCGGCGGAGAAGCGGCTCTTTTTGTTCAACGGCAGCAGGACGAACCCGCCGCTTTTGCAAAGGGTCCGGTCGCGAAGGCAGAGGGTCAGCTCCCGAGTCACTTTGTTTTCGAGCCACTGGGCGAAATGGAGCGCGCCGGTTTCCGGATCCAGGCGGATGCTCTTGGAGACTTCGACGCCGAGCACGGAGTCCTTCCCGCTGGCGACGAGCACCGTCCATTCGCCCGGGCTTTGCCAGGTGTGCCGGCCCTGCCACAGTTGCGGGTGCTCGGGAAGGCCGGCCGACTCCGGGCCGACATCGCATTGGTAGCCGCCGACCGGGAAGCCGGGTGAGGAGCGGTCGAGTGTCCGACCGGCCCCTTCGGCGGGCTCGAAGAGGATGTTGTCGCCGCCAACGCCGTAGTGAAGCACGCGTCCGCCCACGTCCGGCACAATGATTGCGTCCGCCGAGCCGTTCGTGGCCTGGAGAAGGATCGAGTTGC